>JAFDCT010000157.1 GCA_019312695.1 Deltaproteobacteria bacterium
CAGATCTTCCAGGGAATTACAGCGGGCGGCCTTGAGGATCTGTCTCATGTGACCGGTCTTAATGATTTTCTTCAAGGAAGTATCATATTTGCGCAATTCTCGTTCGCAGATCTCGCGCCCGACATTCATGGCCTTTTCTTTTTCCTGCCGGCGAAGCCAGTGGCGGATGCGCGACTTGGCCCGGCTTGTCCGCACCAGTGATAACCAGTCTCGGCGCGGTCTCTGCTTCGGCGAGGTAATGATCTCAACCACATCACCGTTCTGCAGCTTATACTTCAGAGGCACAATTTTGCCGTTCACCTTGGCGCCGGCACAGGTATTGCCGACCTCTGTATGGATAACATAGGCAAAATCAAGTGGAGTGCTTCCCAGCGGGAATTCTTTCACCTCGCCATTGGGAGTTAAGGCATAAACATCCGGCTCAAAGAGTTCACCCCGAACAGAATCCAGAAATTCTTTTGGATCCTTGAGTTCCTGCAGCCACTGCAAAATCTGCTTGAGCCCCTTGAAAACCTTGGCATCCTCCTTGCTGATAGCCTGGCCTTCCTTATAGGCCCAGTGTGCTGCAACACCTTCCTGGGCCACCCGGTCCATTTCATGGGTACGGATCTGTACCTCCATGAATTCGCCATAAGGGCCTATTACCGTGGTATGCATGGACTGGTAGTTATTGGCCTTGGGAGTGCTGATAAAATCCTTGATCCGTCCCGGCACCGGCGGCCAGTTCGCATGAACAACGCCAAGCGCCTCGTAGCACTCAGTAATGGTATCAACAATGATCCTGAAGGCGACTTTGTCATAGACCTTCTCAAGCGGGATCTTCTGGGCTATAATCTTTTTATAGATGGAGTAGAGATGCTTGGGACGTCCGATTATCTCGCACTTTGTCAGGTTGATCTCGGTAAGTTTCTTCCTGAGAATGTCTATCACTTCCTTGACATAATGTTCCCGGTCTGCTGTGGAGCTTTCTATTCTGGCGGTCAGGTCGGTATAGTCATCTGGATAAAGGAATTTGAAGGCCAGATCCTCAAGTTCCCTTTTCATCCAGTCAATACCAAGCCGGCTGGCAAGAGGGGCATAAAGTTCCAGGGTTTCCTGGGCTAATTCCCGCTGGCGCTCCTTTTCATCAAGAATATATGAACGCATATCATGCAGCCGGTCAGCCAGCTTGACCAGCAATACCCTTATATCAGAGGCCATTGCCAACAGCAGTTTCCTGACATTTTCCGCCTGGTAAGTCAGTCTGCTGTTGAACTGGACATTGGTGATCTTGGTGGCACCTCGGATAATATTGGCAACATCTTTGCCAAACTCACGTTCAACTTCCTTAATGGACAGTGAAGGGTCCTGTTTCAATACACCGTGCAGCAGACCTGAAATAACAGTCTGCAGGTCAAGCTTCATAGCAAGCAGAATTTCTGTGACTGAAAGAAGATGAACTATATACGGCTCACCCGAAGTCGGATGCATCTGATCCGCATGCACCTTTGCTGCGAAATGATAGGCTTTTTCCAGGGGCTCAAGGTCCACGCCATGGAGATAGCCTTCAGCAAGTTCCTTTATAGCATCAAAACCGGGCATATTCTTTTTTTGAGATTCAAAAAGAATTATGAGTATAAAACCCAAAACTCATAATTCTCCAGTTATAATTATTCTTTTGTTGCTGCCATCTCATGCCGAATAGATTCCACGATCTCCGCCATCGCTTTATCAAGAGGCAGGCTTTGTGTTTGACCGTCTCTTCTTTTCCGTATTTCCACCTCTCCTTCCTGGGCGAAACGCTTACCTACGGTAACCCTGTTAGGTATGCCGATGAGGTCCGCATCCTTGAACTTTATGCCGGGGCGTTCATCACGATCATCAATCAGGACCTCCATGCCCTCGTGTTGCAATTGTGCATAAAGGGATTCCGCAGCTGAGCTGATTTCCTTATTTTTTGGATCAAGATTCAGAATAATGACCTGAAATGGCGCCAGGGGCAGGGGAAAAATTATACCGTTATCATCATGGTTCTGTTCGATTGCTGCAGCAACGGTCCTGCTCACGCCGATGCCGTAGCAGCCCATGATAAAATTCTGCTCTTCACTACTGCCGTCCTGGAAGGTGGCATTAAGTGCCTTGCTGTAGCTGTCTCCCAGTTTAAAGATGTGCCCGACCTCTATGCCTTTGGTCAGCTCAAGACCGCCACCGCAGGATGGGCAACTGTCCTCTTCTGTAACCTGCCGCAGATCGGCCACCTGAAAAACCTGAAAATCCCGGGGAAAATTTATATTCTGCAGGTGAAAATTCTTTTCATTTGCCCCTGCTGTGAAATTTGCCATAGCTGACACCACCTGATCTGCTGCCACCGGTATGTCCAGACCAATTGGCCCCAGGTAGCCGCTGGGAACTCCGGTAATATCAAATACCTGCTTTTCATCAGCCAGTTCAACTTCAATTGCGCCTAACATATTTTTGAGCTTTACAGGCTGCACCTCATGATCACCCCGGACCAGAACGGCAACAGGATCACCGTCTGCGAGATAAACCATGGTTTTGACAAGCTGCTTCGGAGAAATGCCAAGAAAATCGCAAACCTTTTCAACTTTTTTCTTGCCGGGCGTTTCGACTTTCTTCAGAGGCAGCAACTCGGTTTCCTCTCCGGTCTTCTCAAAAGGCTTTACTGCAGCCTTTTCCATGTTAGCGGCATAGGCGCAGTCTTTACAGATGGCCAGGGTATCTTCGCCTGTATCGGCAAGAACCATGAACTCATGGGAAAAACTGCCGCCTATAGTACCGGTATCCGCTTCAACAGCCCTGAAAGAGAGGCCGCACCGCATGAATATCCGGCTGTAGGCATTATACATTTTCTGATAGGTGAGCTCAGCGCCTTTCTCCGTCGCATCAAAGCTGTACCCGTCCTTCATGATAAACTCACGACCCCGCATGAGGCCAAACCGTGGTCTGATCTCATCCCGAAACTTGGTCTGGATCTGATAGAGATTAACGGGCAGATTACGGTACGAATGTATCTCGCGGCGAACCAGGTCGGTAATGACCTCTTCATGGGTCGGCCCCAGGCAGCTTTCCCTTTCGTGGCGGTCAGTAAAACGCAGCAGTTCCGGACCATATTTTTCCCAGCGTCCTGATTCCTTCCACAGGTCTGCGGGCTGCACCATGGGCATGAGCAGTTCCTGGGCTCCGGCCCGGTTCATCTCCTCCCTAACAATCTGTTCAACCTTTCGTATAGCAGCCAACCCCAGAGGTAAATAAGTATAGATCCCTGAGGTAAGTTTACGGATAAAGCCGGCCCGCAGCAGGAGCCTGTGACTGACAACCTCAGCTTCAGTAGGGGTCTCTTTTAAAGTCGGCAGCAGCAGTTCTGAGTAACGCATGGTAAATATCCTGGTTTAATGTAAATATTATAGTTATGAGTATACAACCTTAATCTGCCAGGCACTCTGTGCCCCTGTGTTTTCCAAACAGCAAAAGCTCTATTTCTTTTCCTCCACCATTGCATCAAGTTCTTTAAGAAAAACGTCGAGCAGCTCATTTTCAGCAACTTTTTTAAATTGTTTTCCTTTTTTGAAGATGATACCCACACCCTTACCGCCCGCCACACCTATATCGGCCTCCTTGGCCTCTCCCGGTCCGTTTACCACGCAACCCATGACAGCTATCTTCAAGGGGGTTTCAATGGTCTGGATATGATGCTCCACCTCATCTGCCAGGCTGAAAAGATTGACCTGGCAACGGCCGCAGGTCGGGCAGGAAATCAACTCAGGACCGCGATGTCTGATATCCAGGGCCCGCAGGATTTCATAGCCCACCCGAACCTCTTCAATGGGATCACGGGTCAGTGATATGCGGAAAGTTTCGCCGATACCTTCATACAGCAAAATACCGAGAGCGATACTTGATTTGACTGTACCGGCAATCAACCCGCCTGCTTCTGTTACACCCAGATGAAAAGGATAACTGCATCTGCCCGCCAGTTGTCTATAGGACTCTACTGTAATCAGCGGGTCTGATGACTTAATGGATATTTTTATGGCATCAAATCCCTGGTTTTCAAGCAGCTGCACATTACGCATAGCACTTTCAACCAGTGCAGCTGGGGTGGGATGCCCAAATTTTTTTAATAAGTCCTTCTCCAGGGATCCGCTGTTTACCCCAACGCGTATGGGCACACTGTGAGTTTTTGCCGCATCTACCACCATGGCAAGTTTCTTTGGGCCCCCAATATTGCCTGGATTGATCCTGATTGCCTGGGCTCCGTGTTCCATGCTCGCTACAGCCAGCCTGTGATCAAAGTGAATATCGGCTATCAGAGGAATTCCTATCTGGTCCCGGATCGCTCGTATGGCTGCTGCTGCCGCCATATCAACCACAGCAACCCGGATAATTTCACAGCCTGCTGCCTCAAGGCGCTTGATCTGGCCAACAGTCTCTTCCACCTTGCGGGTATCAGTATTGGTCATGGACTGCACCGTGATAGGGGCATCGCCTCCGATCGGAACATCGCCAATCCTGATCTGCTTTGTTTTGCGGCGTTTAATCATTGTACGAGCAAAGTTTTCGAGGTTCTTGTATAAATGCAAAATCGAAAATCTATAAGTAAAAACTACTTGCCTAAATTTAGTTCCGCCTCAGATGCCCTTATATATATAGGTTCTACACCCGCAGGGTCAAGAAACTCTCCCTGCTGCCACTTTTCATGCGCCAATAAACCGATTGTGGCCGCCCTGGGGAAATACGCTTTCGCCGGCACCACTTTAATAAAATCAGTCAGTTTTTCCCCAAAGATATTCCCATAGACAGTTGCTCCGTCTCCCAGCAGCACCACTGGCTCTCCAATTCTCGCGCATAACTCGTCTGGGCTCACAACCAGATACTCACCCTGCAGCCTCGGAATACCTTGGGTATCACATTTATAAAAACCGCAATATATCTCTTTTTTCCTGGCGTCCAGAACTGGACATATCAAAATCTCACTTACGTTAAAAAGCTGTGCCGCCAGCCCGTCAAGAGTCCCTACCCCTATGAGTTTTGCATCTCCAGCCAGGGCCAGTCCCTTTGCCGTTGCAAGCCCTATTCGCAGGCCGGTAAAACTTCCCGGCCCCAGACTTACTGCCACAGCATCAATTGCCGGCCAGTCGATGCCGGTTTCCTGCAGCAGCCAGTCAATCCCTGCCAAGAGCCTTCTGGAGTGGGTCTCACCTGTCTGTAAAGAAAATTCCGCCAGACATTGGCTTTGAGAAACAAGCGCAACACTGCCGCATAAAGTCGCAGTTTCCAAGGCCAGTATCACAGGGCGCGGCAATTCTTTAAAATCCTTTCCTATATAGGCCATATCAGATTGCAATGTTTGTTCATTTTTCATTGAGCAAAAACGAACAAATGAAAATTACTCTCCTGATTTGCAGGAATGAGCTGTTATAAATTAATAAATCTTATACCCAGTAATAAACCTGAAACTGCAATCAGCCACTGAAAACCCTCACAAGATCATTATAGAAAACAAAAATCATCAGGGTGCCCAGAAGCACGAGCCCGACCTGCTGCATGATCTCCATGGTTCTCAGATTAAGGGGTTTGCGTAAAATTGCCTCCACGGAGAAAAAAACGAGGTGCCCGCCATCAAGTATAGGGATGGGTAGAAGGTTCAGAATTCCCAGATTCACACTCAGTACTCCCATGAAGTAGAGAAAATTAATCCAGCCTGCCTCCATCCTTTCTCCGGCAATTTTTGCTATGAGAATCGGCCCGCCCAGTTCCGATGCCGGCACCACTTTCTGGATTATTTTTACCAGCCCCATCACTGTCAGGTACATCCAACTCCATGTCTGGCTGATGCCGGCCTGCAGGGATTTTATAAAACCTACCTTTTCATAGATGACCTCTTCCGACCTGGCAATACCTATCAGATACCGTTCACCGACCTCTTCACCAAAGATATTGCGTGTTGTTTCCAGACGGGGCGCCACTGCAATATCAAGGGTCTGATCATTTCTTTGAAGGGTCAGAATGACCTCCTGGCCTTGACTGTTCTTTATGTATTGGGAAACATCTTCCCAGTGAGCAGTCTCCTTGCCGTCTATGGCAAGAATGGTATCGCCCTCCAGCAGGCCTGCCTCTGCTGCAGGCGTATCCTGGCCGACGCCGCCAATGGTTGTAGTATCAAGCGGCTGAGGCAACCCTGCCACCCAGACAATAATGAAAAAAAGGAACATGGCAAAAATGAGGTTAAATACAGGACCACCTGCTACGATAATGAAACGCTGCCAGACGGGCCGCGTGGCAAATGAACGCTTAAGCTCTCCCGGTGAAAGACGTTCCTCTGCCAGCTCGCCGGGATTTTCACCAAACATTTTTACATAGCCGCCCAGAGGGAAGGCGCTTATCAGGTACTCGGTTTCACCATACTGTCTGCTGACGAGCTTCGGTCCAAACCCCAATGAGAACTTGAGGACCTTGACACCAAAAAATTTGGCCCAGATAAAATGACCGAACTCATGCACAAATATGAGTAAACCAAGGACTATGGCAAAAGAAATCAAGGTATTCATTTAATTTAAACCCCTATAGTATCCGCTGTAAACCGGCAACAACAAAACCGGCACTGTTTCAATCTGCTCTGACAGCATGCTTTGTCATGAGCCGCACCACTTCGGCAGACTCGATCCTGGCCAGGCGATCAACATCTAAAATTGTTTCAATATCAGTATCATCCATATATTTCGTGTGTGCCAGGGTTTCTCGCACCACTTTTGAGATCTCCGGAAACTTCAGCTTTCCTTCAAGAAATGCCGCTACAGCAATTTCATTTGCCGCATTAAGTACGGTTGGCATACACCCTCCCGTCTTACAGGCTTCATAAGCAATCTGCAGTGCAGGAAACCGGTTGGTATCCGGTTTGAGAAAGCTCAAATTGCTGCATTCCGTTAAATTCAGGCGGGAAAGTCCTGTATCAAGCCTTTCCGGATAGGAAAGCGCATAGCTGATGGGTACCCGCATGTCCGGAATTCCTAGCTGAGCAACTACTGAGCCGTCTATAAATTCAACCAGAGAATGAACTATGGATTGAGGATGCACCAGCACCTCAATCTTCTCCAGGGCTATGTCAAAAAGCCAGTGCGCCTCAATAACTTCGAGGCCTTTATTCATCAGGGTAGCGGAATCGACTGATATCTTTCGGCCCATGTCCCAATTGGGGTGATCCAAGGCCTTTTCCGGAGTAACCTGCCAGAGATTTTCCTCTGCCAGATGCAAAAAAGGGCCACCCGAAGCGGTAAGAATAATTCGGGCCACATCCTCTTTACGCCCTGCCTCAAGAGCCTGGGCAATGGCACTGTGTTCACTGTCAATGGGCAGCAGTCGCACCTGTTTTTTTTTCACTTCATCCATGATAAGACGACCTGCCATAACAAGGGTTTCCTTATTTGCCAGGGCGATATCCTTGCCTGACCTGATCGCGGCAAATGTCGGCAGCAACCCGGCAGCGCCGACTATGGCAGAGACCACCATATCTGCTTCGGTCAGACAGGCCACCTGCTCATTCCCTTTTTGCCCCCAGACGATTTCCGTTTGGCGGCCCGGCCCCAAAAGGGTTTTGAGCTTTAGTGCAGCATCCTCCTCCGCAACTGATACCACACGAGGCGAGAACGTTTCAATCTGTTGCCTGAGCAGATCGATATTCCGGCCGGCGGTCATGCCAACCACGGTAAAATGTTCGGGGAAGCCGGCAGCGACCTTAAGAACATTTCTGCCGATGGAACCAGTGGAACCAAGTATGACTACTTTCTTATGCTTCATGAAATACAATGCATATAACTAAGAGATCAAATACATCGGTCTGATTATTTAATGTTCTCCTTACTATAATCATCCTCAAGATAATTACGGCAGAATAGTTTACTGATACAACGTTGTTTATAACTACTGCAAAAATAATGCTTGGCCCCAGAAAAGAATATAGTAAAGAACAGGCGCAGTAAGCAGCAGACTGTCACACCGGTCCAGCAGTCCGCCATGCCCGGGCAGTATATGTCCTGAATCTTTTACTCCTGATACACGCTTGATAAGCGATTCAGTCAAATCACCGATAATGCCCACAGCACTCAAAATAAGGCTCACAAGTGCTACCATGACAAGGTTGATTCCATCAAACAGGATTGCCGCAACTACGAGTCCTCCAAGCATCCCGCCAATAATTCCCCCAACAGCTCCGGCTCTGGTCTTGCCTGGACTTAAAGCAGGATACAGCTTGGTATTGCCAAAGGCGCGGCCTACATAATAGGCTCCGGTATCTGAAAAAACGGTTACAGCTGTCAGGACCAGCAACCAGTAAATTCCCTGAGGCAACGACCGCAGCAGAATGATATGGGCGGAGCAAAAACCTACATAAAAGACACCAAACCACACCCTGGCAATAAAGAGCAGGCCGTTATCCAGGGACGAATATGCCCATAAGGTGATTATAACCAAAATGAAAAAAGCCAGAAAAAGACTGGAATTTATTGCCGTACTGCCCAAGAGAGAAGCTGCTGCAAGTGGCAGAATACCAAGTATGAGAGCAGGGATGATATATTTTTGCTCGTTCGCCTGGGGCCCCATGCGCAAAAATTCATGCAGCGCCACTCCTCCACCCAGCGTAATAACAAGGCAGAACAAGGGATAGGTCCCTGCGAACAGTAATAAAAGCCAGCCTATGCCAAGGATAAGGCCCGTGACAATTCTGCCCATGGATCACTCCGCCTGCAATTGTTCACTGGTTTGCCCAAATCTTCTTTCCCGGTCCTGATAGTTCCTGATTGCTTCAATAAGATTATCTCCCTTGAAGTCAGGCCACATGGTTTCGGTAATATACAGTTCCGCATAGGATAACTGCCAAAGGAGAAAATTGCTCAGGCGTGCTTCTCCGCCTGATCTGATAAGTAAGTCAGGATCAGGCAGGCCCACCGTGTAAAGATGGGAGGCAAAGAGCTGTTCGGAAAAATCCTCAGGATCAAACTGGCCGCTGACACATTTTTCCGCCATGATACTGGCTGCTCTGACAATCTCGGCACGGCTGCCGTAACTTAAAGCCAGATTCAGCACCAGACTTGGCTTATCACCGGTTTTCAAGGCAGTCTTCTGGATAACCTCGTTAAGTATCTTCTGTATATCAGCTGGCAGTTTATCAGTTTCCCCGATACAGCGCAGGGAAATATCATTTTGCAGCATACTTTGCAGTTCTGATTTAAGGTAGGTCTTGAGCAGGGCCATAATGCCCTGGACCTCCATGGAAGGCCTTTTCCAATTTTCGGTTGAAAAAGCATAAAGGGTGAGAACCTCCAGGTTCAACTCTCTGGCTGTTCTTACAATATCTTTGACAGATTCTGTTCCTGCCTTGTGCCCCATTATTCTAGGCAGATTGCGCTGTTTCGCCCATCTGCCGTTGCCATCCATAATAATGGCAACATGTCGGGGAATCCTCTTCGGATCGAGAACCGGATTTTCAAGCATAACGGATCATTATTTACTTCAGAAGATGATCTATACCTCCATCACTTCATTTTCTTTGTCAGCGGCCACTTCATCTATCTTTGCAATACAATCGTCTGTTTCTTTCTGGGCCTCGTCCTGAAGCTTGAATTGCTCATCTTCTGAGATTTCTTTGTTTTTCTTTTGTTTTTTCAGGGTATCAATGGCATCACGACGGTGATTCCGGACAGCGATACGGTATTCCTCGGCAATCTTTTTGACGATCTTGACAAGTTCTTTGCGTCGCTCTTCTGTCAGCTGAGGGATGTTAATACGGATGACCTTACCGTCATTTACCGGGGTCAGGCCCAGTTCAGATTTCAAAATGGCCTTCTCAATACTTGACATGACCTGGGGATCCCAGGGCTGAATAACAATCTGCCTGCTTTCCGGTATGGTGAGGGTAGCCACCTGGTTCAGTGGCATGGAAGAACTGTAGGCCTCAACCTTAATCCCGTCCAAAAGCGACAATGAAGCCCTGCCTGTGCGAATCCTGGTCAACTCCTGTTTAAAAGCCTCAAGGCTTTTATCCATTTTTTCAACCATTCCCAGTATTACTTCACTTGTCATCATACTCTCCTTTCGGTCGGTTACAGGCTGTTAAGTATATATATTTCCAGATGTTGTTGATTATTGCACTATAGTACCGACATGTTCGCCGCACATTGCCCTCTTGATATTAGCGGGAATCTTCATGTTCAGAACAATAACCGGCTTATTATTATCACGCGCTAATGATATGGCAGCCGCATCCATTATCCTGAGGCCTTTTTTTAGGACATCAGAATAGGTCAGGGTATCAAATTTTACTGCGTCAGGGTGAGTGAGCGGGTCCTTGTCATAGACACCATCGACCCTGGTTGCCTTGCAGATAAGATCCGCTTCAATTTCCAGAGCCCGGATAACCGCTGCTGTATCAGTAGTAAAATAAGGCGTCCCGATTCCGGCGGCAAAAACAACTACCCTGCCCTTCTCAAGATGACGAATCGCTCTCCGACGGATATACGGTTCACAAACACTCGGCATCGGAAAGGCAGACATTACCCTGGTGACTATGTTATTACGTTCGAGCGCATCCTGAATCGCCAGGCTGTTAATTACTGTTGCCAGCATGCCCATATTATCCGCTGTGCTTCTGTCCATGCCCCTCGAGGCACCCGCAACACCCCTGAAGATATTCCCTGCCCCGATGACCAGCCCTACCTCCATTTTCAGGTCAACCAGTTGCTTTACTTCACCTGCAACATAGTTCAGAACTTCGGTGCTGATACCAAATTCGGTATCACCCATCAGAGCTTCACCGCTGAGCTTCAACATTACTCTTTTGTATGGTGTGGCGGTCATCTGTTTGTTCCTTGCTTAAAGGGGGTTATAGACTGTTTAACACGTTCTTCTAGTGATTCAGGCGTCAGTGCCAACCTGAAAGCGGGCAAATCTCTTCACTGTTATATTCTCTCCCATCTTTGCGATCAAGTCATTTAACAGGTCCTGGACGCTCAAATCGGGATTTTTGACAAATTTCTGCTCCAATAGGCTTACTTCAGCGAAAAACTTATCCAGCTTGCCGGTAACCATTTTTTCAGCAATGTTTTCAGGTTTTCCTGAATCCATGGCTTGTTTTTTATAAATTTCGGCTTCCCGGGTTACCAGATCTTCAGGAATATCCTCACGTCTGACAGCCACAGGGCTCATGGCCGCTATATGCATGGCAATCTCCCTGGCAAAGTTCTGGAAATCGTCTGTTTTGGCAACAAAGTCTGTTTCACAGTTGACCTCAATCATGACGCCAAGTTTACCCCCGGCATGGATATACGTTTGGACCACACCTTCACTGGTGGACCGGCCGGCCCGTTTCTGGGCTACAGCCAACCCTTTCTGGCGCAGAAGGTCTATCGCCTTTTCCATATCACCATCGGTTTCACCCAGGGCTTTTTTGCAATCCATCATGCCCGCATTGGTCTTATCCCGAAGTTCTTTAACCATTTGACTTGTAATTTTCACAATAATTCTCCTTTACAAACATCCTGTGTAACATGTTAATTATGTGTTTTTAATTTTTTCAATTTTCAGATATCCCCTTTCGTCCTCATGCCGAAAAGAATCTGCAGCTCTTTATTCCACTTGCAAGTGAGCAGCATAAAGGTGAAGCAGCCCGGTTTTGCAGGCTTTATTCACCTTTGTTTTGATAAATATTGAATCGAAAATGAACTGTTTTATTTGCAGTTAAAAACAGTCGTTTAACAAGAACCTGACAAACTCAGCTGAATGAAAGCGGGTTTAATCCTGGTCACCGAAGTCTTCCTCAGTCTGCACATCCTCGGAAACTTCTTCGGGGTTTGCTGCCATTGCCTGCTCAACCATCTCCTCAACAACAGCATCCTTTTCCTTCAACTGAGAACGACCGTTCAACACTGCTTCGGCAATTGCTGAAGTGATTAATTTGATTGCCCTGATCGCATCATCATTGCCGGGAATAATGTGGGCAATGCCCTCCGGATCACAATTTGTATCTGCCAGGGCAACTACCGGGATATGAAGTTTGTTGGCTTCCTTGACAACGATCTGCTCTTTATTGGGATCAATGACGAAAACAACGGCAGGCAGGCTGCGCATATTCTTGATACCGCCAATATTGCGCTCAAGCTTAACCCGCTCTTTTTCCATCAGCAGGACTTCTTTCTTGGGGAACCTGTTAATGGAGCCGTCTTCCTGCATTGCTTCTATGCTCTTTAACCTCTCGACCCCTTTCTTGATGGTCTGGAAATTGGTCAAAGTACCGCCCAGCCAGCGATGGTTGATGTAATACATGCCACAACGGGAGGCTTGCTCTTTGATAATTGCCTGGGCCTGACGTTTGGTACCTACAAAAAGGACATAACCGCCTTTTGATGTCTCCTCGACCACGTAATCATAGGCTTTTCTGAATAACTTGATGGACTTGTCGAGGTTGATAATATAAATCCCGTTGCGCGGCGCAAAAATATACGGTTTCATTTTTGGGTTCCAGCGCCGCGTCTGATGACCGAAATGGAGTCCGGCCTCCAGCATCTGTTTCATGGTAATTCCTGACATACTTTTCCTCCGAATTTTTGGTTTTTTCCTCCACCCTTTGCCCCGCCCCGTAAAGGGAACCAAGGGGTTCTTTTTCAATAGGGTGTGTGTATTTGGAAACCGTTGCCGCCTTCCAGCTCTTCAGGCCAATGGCCTTATCAACATAAAACGAGATTCTATACCATTTGTGGTCTTATTTTGCAAATGAATCTCAACTATTGAAACCTGACTTCATTATTTGTGCCTGAGCTGCCCTGTCCCTGTTAAAATATACTTCAGCCATTCAAAACCGAACTTGAGCAGAGCCTCGTCATCGCAGGCCAGGGTCCTGCGCTGGGAGCTTCCGAGCTTGAACTGCTCAAAAAGCCTGTTCTGTTCTGCAAACAGACGGAAACCGTCGATGTTGTAGCATACCATAAATGCTATCTGCTGGCGTGGTCCCCCTGTACCCTCCCCCTGCCAGGGATTTTTGGAAAACAGGGTTTCAACTTCTGCCCAGAGATCATTGACTGCATTATAATGCTGGACCTTTTGGTCCCGGAGCCAGGACTTTACGGTCCATTCCTTTTTTTCTTTATGCCCCAGACAATAAAAATGACTGGTCATAAAGTAATATTCTTTCAACCTGCCCCTGGTTGGACTGCGGTCAACAGCTCTTTCCAGTGGGTAGGTCCTGCAGGCAGTCGGCCGGTCTTCATAAACTGTGCAGCCTTGCCGGTCCAGAAACGGACAGGTCTGCTCAACATTTTCCGTCATCTTGAGCATGACAGCCGGGAAAAAAGGATGGCTGGAAGGCCCCAGTCTCGTATGACAGCGCATGAATTCCTCGGATGAAATGGACAGGCGGTTCTTTAACCTGATAATATCATAGGGGTAAAGGATCAAATCCAGTTTGCGGCAGCATGACATATAGCACTTCACATCAGGTCCGCAACGGAAATGAAACACCGAACTGCCCAGTGGCTCCATACCTTTCGGGAACTCTTTTTTTATGTCATCGTTTTTGGTCATGCTTAGCCTAATTCTTCAATGTATCTTCCACTCATGCATTTTAATACCTGCTGTTCGATACCGGTTTCTAAGTCTTCTTTTTTTAACCAGAGTTACCAAAACCAGTTATCGAGTGAAGCGATTTTTTTAAACTCACGGCAGATTTAAGCAGCGCCGGGCAGTCACGCTTTGTGGCCAGCAGGGAAAACGGCGGGTGATCGGCTGCCCCTTTCTTTGACCCGTTTCTTTGATAAAGAAACGGACTATAAAACAACAAAAAACCGGTATGATTTTTTCTCATACCGGTTTTGCTCAAGCAATATAAAATCCAGCCAGAAACTTTTTATTTAATTAGTTGCAGCCTCTGATTCTTCAGTAAAATTTACCAGTTCAATAATTGCCATCGGAGCTGCATCTCCCGACCTGCTTCCGGTACGAATTATACGGGTGTAACCACCGTTACGATCCATATATTCATCTTTCAGTTTGGTAAAAAGTTTATCGACAACCTTCTTACTGCGAACAACAGCAAGAGCCTGCCTCCTGGCATGCAGGTCACCCCTTTTTGCCAGGGTAATCATTTTATCTGCCAGCCTTCGTAATTCCTTGGCTTTCGGCGTTGTTGTCACAATCCTCTCATGCTCAAGCAGAGAAGTTACCATGTTTCGCATCATGGCCTGCTGGTGTGAACTGTTACGCCCGAGCCTTCTCCCGGCTTTTCTATGTCTCATCGGTATACACCTCGCTTAAATATTCTCTTCTTCTGCTTTAGCTTCAGCCGGTACCGGGGGCTCCCACTCATCAATCTTCATGCCTAAAGACAGGTCCATCTCTTCGAGGAGCTGTTTGATCTCATTTAATGACTTACGGCCAAAATTTTTGGTCTTCAGCATCTCGGCTTCTGTTCTTTGCACTAATTCGCCGATATACGTGATATTGGCATTTTTCAAGCAGTTTGCTGAGCGGACCGAAAGCTCGAGGTCCTCAACCGTACGATAGAGATTTTCATTCAGCGGCGGCTCTTCACTTTCTTCTCTTTCCTCAATTTCGGGTTCAGCCTTTTCTTCGTCGAAATTGATAAATATCGTCATGTGCTCCTTGAGTATCTTGGAAGCATAAGCCAAAGCATTTTCAGGTTTAACGCTGCCATCCGTGTGGATTTCCAGGGTCAACTTATCGTAGTCAGTCTGCTGTCCGACTCGGGCCTGGGTAACGATATACTGCACTTTCTTGACAGGAGTAAAAATCGAATCAATCGGAATGACCCCTATAGGCTGATCATCTGCCTTATTCATCTCAGCCGGCCGGTAGCCTTTGCCCCATTTAACTTCAAGCTCAGCTTCAAACTTCCCGTTTCCGGTAATCGTGCAGATGTGCTGCTCCGGATTCATAACTTCTACGGAACCATCTGAAATTATATCCGCAGCGGTTACCGGTCCCTTATCTTTTTTACTGATCTGAACCGTTTGCCCTTCTGCTGTATTAAGCTTGAGTCGTACTTCCTTAAGGTTCAGAATTACTTCAGTGACATCTTCCAGAATCCCGGGGATAGCGGTAAATTCATGCAAAGCACCTTCAATCCTGATAGAAGTGATTGCCGCTCCCTGGATGGATGAAAGAAGAATCCGGCGCAATGAATTGCCGATGGTGGTAGCAAATCCACGCTCCAGAGGTTGACAGACAAATTTACCGTACGATTCGTTATGACTATCCTTATCGACTTCAAGTCGATCGGGTTGAATCAGTTCGGACCAGTTCTTATAAAAGGGAGATTCCTCAATAAGGTTTTCAGTCATGGTAGGTTTTCCCTTGGTTTTTATTATTTAGAATAAAGTTCAACTATCAACTGTTCCTGAATAGGCATCGTGACCTCATGCCGTTCAGGCATACTCTTGACACTGCCCTGCAGGGCATCCCTGTCAAGTTCCAACCAGCTTGGCACTCCCCGGCGGGCTACGGCATCAAGGCTCTCATTGATAGCCTGATTCTTTTTGCTCTTTTCCTTGAGGGTAATCACGTCGCCGACGGAAACCAGAAAGGAAGGGATATTGACTTTTTTGCCATTAACCAGAACATGACTATGC
>JAFDCT010000158.1 GCA_019312695.1 Deltaproteobacteria bacterium
GCCGCAACATACCAGCCATGGATTGTGGTCCCGTCCCTGGCCGTCACAGAGACGGATTCATAATCGAGACCGATATCAGTTGGGCTGGCTGTCAGTTTTCTGGAAGGGATATTGGGGTAATAGAGAAGTTTGGCCTGCGTGAAAAATAAAAAAAGACAGAGAATGCCATAGATGCCTGCTGCCAGTATTACAATGGACCAGATGAAATTTACCATCATGTTTCCCAATGCCACCTCTCTTTTTCTGCACTCCCGCAACGACCGTCTCTTTTAAATATTAAAATGAATCATGCTGATTTGGAGATTTTCCAGCAGCTGCTAAAGTAAATCCTCTGATGTCAGGAATATAGTTTTATCAAACTTACCCGCAGCCCTCTGACAGCTAAACGAAGAATCCGAGCCAAGAGGAATGTGTACGCTTAAATTGTTCATGAAAATTCTCGCATTCAGCAACAGTTCCTTGTAAAATCAATATATTACGGGCACATTGCCTTTATGCTGCCTGACTTTTTACAGGACTGGCATTTTCATATGTTGTAAAATAAACTATTTATACTTCCTTTTTCAAACAGTATCAAAAAAATGGTTGTTAAACTATGTACATGTCTGTACATGATAAAATATCATGACTGCGGTAAAAACAAAAATTGCTGACTACCTTACTGCCCATCGTTACCTGAGACTCGGGACTGTCACCGGAAATTCGACGCCACAGGTCCATACGGTTGGATATGTCTCCGAAGACTGTACTGTTTTCTTTATTACCGACAAGAAAAGCCGCAAGGCAGAAAATATTTTCGCAAATCCTGCCGTGGCCTATGCGGCTGATGAAAATTACGATGATATCATGTTTATTCTGGGGGTTCAGATGGAAGGCACGGCTTCGCTGGTCACCCTGGAAACTGAGGTCTTAAAGATTTTTGATCGTATGACACAGAAATTCACCGGCCTGGAACAAATGCCACCCAACCAAGACCTCGTGATTTTCAAGATTGAACCGGACAGGGCATATTTCCTCGATAATAATGTCGCCTTCGGTCGCAGGCACTGTGTAAAGTTTTGAAATGCCCGTGATAGAGTCCTACAGTTTCGGCAACATGGTGATAGACGGCGTAAGGTATACCAAAGATGTCATCATTTTTCCGGACGGCAGCATCTTAAACCCATGGTGGCGCAAACAGGGACATATACTTACATCGGATGACCTGCAGGAACTCCTGGCAGCTGAGCCGGAAATTATTGTCTGCGGTACCGGAACCATGGGTGTTATGCGGCCTGCTGCAGAACTGCAGGAATATCTCATATCCCGTAAAATCAACTTTATTGTGCAAAAAAGTGGCCAGGCCATTGAAACATATAACAACCTGTCAGGGGAAAAAAGAGTTGGCGGGTGCTTTCACCTGACCTGCTGAATAACGAAACCACAAAGGAACAATAATGCAGCAAACCGAAATCCAACGTGCAAACCAGAGCTACAGGCTCGGAATCACCATTACGGAACATCTGCTCCTGTGCGAGGATGAATGTCCGGCAGCTACCGGGCAGTTTACCAGACTACTGAGCGAACTGATCATCAGTGCCAAACTTATCTCCAGGGAGGTCAACAAGGCCGGCCTGGCAGATCTCCTCGGGGCCACCGGCAATGTCAATGTTCAGGGCGAAAATGTCCGTAAGCTTGACGAATTTGCCAACCAGGCACTTATTCACAGAATGGAGCGTTCCGGCCTGATCTGTGCCATGGCCTCTGAAGAAAATGCTGATATCATAAAAATACCCGACAACATGCCTAAGGGTAATTATATACTGGCATTTGATCCTCTGGACGGATCTTCTAATGTTGACGCCAATGCCAGTATAGGCACAATCTTTTCAATTCACAGGAAAATTGAGCAAGAGGAATGTTCATCGCTCAATAATTTTTTGCGTTACGGCTACGAGCAGGTAGCAGCCGGATATTTTCTTTACGGCTCCAGCACCATGCTTGTTTATACCGCCGGTAAAGGGGTGCATGGCTTTACCCTTGATCCGTCTGTCGGCGAATTTCTGCTTTCGCACAGGAGCATCACCATGCCTGAACGGGGCACAATCTATTCGGTGAACGAATCCTATACTGAATTCTGGGATGATAGGACCAGAAATGTGGTCAACTATTTCAAATCATCAAATAATAAACGGGGCAAACCCTATACAGCGAGATATATTGGTGCCATGGTTGCTGATTTTCATCGCAATCTTCTTTACGGCGGTATTTATATGTATCCTGCGGACAGACAGGACCCCCACAAGCCGCATGGCAAGCTCAGGCTGCTGTGCGAGGCGGCCCCGCTTGCCTTTATTGCTGAACAGGCCGGCGGTGCTGCAACTGACGGCAGTCAGCGCATTCTGGATATCAAGGCCACAGAACTGCATGAACGGGTACCGCTTTTTATCGGCTGCAAAGAAGATGTTGCCAAGGCCATGGTCATCTTGAGGGGAGCATAATTTTTAGTATGCAGATAAAAAGATCGTTTTAAAACCAGCTGCTAAAAACCAGGAACGATTTACCAGTTAAAAACTTTAAGGCCAAACCCATGGAAATAACCCTCACAACACCTGCCCTGCTTTTTCCCGCTGTTTCACTGCTTCTGGTGGCATACACCAACAGGTTTTTGGCATTGGGTTCCCGTATCCGCACTCTTCACTCCCTGTACAAGTCATCACCCGATGATATCCTTGAAGGGCAGATTGTTATTCTGCGAAAACGTGTTGTTCTTATCAGGAATATGCAGTTTCTCGGGGTGGGGAGTCTGTTTCTGTGCGTACTGTGCATGTTCATGCTTTTCGGCGGCAAGCTTTTATTGGGGAAGATAATTTTCGGTGCCAGCCTGCTTTTCATGCTGGGTTCACTCGGAATTTCACTTCAGGAGATCCTGATCTCCATGGAAGCTCTTAACCTTGAATTAAGCGATATGGAAAAAGAAGATTAAGTAATTTCCCTGAAGAATAAACAGCTATTAATTTCAATATACTACCACCCATAACAAAAAAATTGTGTGCACATCAGTTCTATGGTACATATAATGTAATTATTAGAAATTTTTACTCCTTTCAACCATGGGGGGCTTCACATGCATAATTTGTTATGGCTGCAGGGAGCTAGCTGTGGTGGTGATACCATCTCCTTCCTTAACTCTGAGCAACCATCTGCCCTTTCATCATTTGAAGTATTAAACATTAATGTACTCTGGCATCCTTTTTTGAGCCGTGAACAGGGTGATGATGTTGTGACGATATTTCAGAAGATCCTCGCCGGCGAGACAAAACTTGATCTTCTTATTCTTGAAGGAGCCATACCACACGGTCCTGACAATACCGGTAAATTTTTCATGTTCCATGGACGTCCCTTCCGTGAATGGCTTGCGGAGTTCTGTAAACAGGCGGAAATGGTCATTGCAGTCGGTACCTGTGCGGCTTTTGGAGGTGTAGTGACCGGCCATGAAAATGTCAACGAAATGAGCGGACTGCAATTCCTCCATAACCAGAAGGGCGGCCTCCTCGGCCCTAATTTTGTTTCAAAGAAAGGGCTGCCTGTGGTCAATGTTCCCGGCTGTCCTTCGCACCCGGACTGGATTGTTGAAACAATTACAGCTGTCCTGAAAGGCTGGCTTCACATGGAAGATCTTGATGATTTTCACAGGCCACAGGTGTTTTTCAGCAAACTCGCCCATCATGGCTGTCCCCGGAATGAATATTATGAATTCAAGGCCTCTGCTGTGCGATACTCCCAGCAGGGATGCCTCTTTGAATTTCTTGGCTGCAAGGGAACTCTGTGTGAATCGGACTGCAACGAACGGCTTTGGCTCGGCCGGACAGGAAGCTGCACCAGGGGCGGATTTCCATGCATTGCCTGCACCTCACCGCTTTTTCCAGACAAGCAGCGGCCATATTTCAGCACGAGAAAGATTGGCGATGTCCCTGTGACCCTGCCGCTGGATGTACCAAAGGCCTGGTTTGTAGGCATATCTGGTATGTCAAAACTTGCCTGCCCTGAACGCTTGAAAAAAAATGCAGTCTCATCCAAATGGATCACCTGACTTCGGAATTGATCTTTGATTTTCAGCCACAAAATAATGTTGGCAGTGTTTTAGAACTTAGACACCCTGTGGAGAGCACATGGCTACTCTGATTGCAATCGACCCCTTTAACAGGATTGAAGGAGATCTCCGTGTTGAGATTGAAGTTGAAGATAATACGGTAACTTTCGCAAAAAGTTCGGGCATCATGTTTCGCGGCTTTGAACGCATAATGTCAGGCAGGTCGCCCATGGATGCCCTGGTAATTACCCCCCGCATCTGTGGAATCTGCAGCGGCTCCCACGGGGTAGCAGCTTCCAAGGCCCTGGCCCTGGCCCAGTCCGCCGAAATGCCTGAAAACGCCTATTACATGAAAAACCTGATCCTGGGCATTGAAGTGGTTATGAGCCACCTGAGTCATTTCTACCTCCTCTTTGCCCCTGACCTCACCAGCCCACGCTATAAAGGCTTAAGTGTCTATGAAAAGGTGAACCACCGTTTTACTGCAATGAAGGGCTCTTCGGTGGTCATGGCCTTGAATGCCCGACAAAGTGCCCTGGAGATCATGGGATTAGTGGGCGGCAAATGGCCCAACAGTCTGGCAATACATCCCACCGGTACCACCTCTACCATGAATCTCAGTACCTTGACCAGGACAATAGGCATTCTGAAGGAGTTCCAGGACTTCCTGGAAAAAAGATTCCTTAACTGTTCGTTGGGTGAATGGCTGGATATTGACAGTTTCGACAAACTTTTAAAATGGCAGGAAAAAAGCGGCCATAACGGCAGCGACATAGTCCTTTTCCTGACAATGTGCCTTGAAGCTGGCTTTGACAGGATAGGTAAGGGGCCAAACCGATATATGAGTTACGGCGCTTACGACCTGCCGGATGGATCAACCTGGCTGCCTTCAGGCTTTTTTGAAAACAGACTGCATCCCTTAGATCAGACCCTCATCAAAGAGCATATAGGTGCTTCCTATTTCAGGGACGCGGTTGAAGCACGGCACCCCCTCGAAGGGGTCACAGCACCCCTGGTTGATAAAAGCGGCGCATACAGCTGGGCCAAGGCACCCCGTTATGAAGGCAAAACTGTCGAGGTCGGCCCTCTGGCCAGGATGATCATTGCCGATGATCCCCTGTTGACCGATATGATGCAACAGATGGATTCATCTGTTATGACCAGGATGTTTGCCAGGTTGCGTGAGATGTGCAGACTCACAAAAGAAATGTCCCTATGGCTCGAAAAAATAAATCCTGCAGAACCATTTTATGCCAGTCCTTCCAGCAGATTTTCCGCGACCGGTATCGGTTTGACTGAAGCAGCACGGGGCAGCCTTGGACACTGGATGAAGATTTCCTCCAATCTGATAGAGAATTACCAGGTTGTGACGCCATCGGCCTGGAATATGTCACCCAGAGATGAGAGTGGGCAGCCTGGTCCGGTTGAGCAGGCCCTGACAGGTGTACATGTGGCTGATCCCAAGGACCCGGTTGAGGTGAACCACATCATTCGTTCTTTTGATCCCTGCATGTCCTGCACTGTCCATTAACTTCAATTTCCTTTATCTGCTGCAGCAAAATGGTTAGTTCACAAACATTCTCGGATTTACTTGGTGCAGGTTACAAGGAAGCTGTTGTCATTCTTTCCAGAGATCTCAAGATCATCAGTGCCAACGAGACATTTCTAAAGGATAACAATGTCAACCTGCAGGATGTTGAAGGTAAGGCATGTCACGAAGTTTTAAAATCCTGTATGAACTTCTGCAGAGAACAGACTGATGAATGTCCACTGTACGAAGCACTTTCCACCCAAAAACCGGTAAGTGTCACGCACCAGGATGTCATCATCGATAATGACCCGCATCATTACAAGATCGATATATATCCTGTTATTGGCAAAAGCAGGGATGACACCTATTTTCTGCATATCGCACGCGATATAACCAACCGTATTGAAGAGGAGCGGCTGAAGGACAACATGTGGATGGAAATATTAAGCCGCATGGAGAGCCTTTATGCAGCCATGGTTGCCGGTAACGAAAATATAGAGCATATCCGCGGTGAAATTGACCAGCTCACCGAAGTTGTCCCTCTTGCCGTAGTTGGCTGGGATCTTAAAGGAAAAATCACCAGCTGGAATTCCAATGCGGAAATCCTTTTCGGACGACCTGCTTCGGAGGTTATTGGCAAGCCTTTTATTGACTTTTTTGCCAGCGGCAAATCGCAGAAAAAATTTTCAGATATCATGAATGTCATCAAAATGGGGCAGACTGAAATTTACTCCCTGGCAGAAAACAGGACGGCCTCAGGGCATATTATTACCTGCGAGTGGTACCATAACGTTTTTAAGTTTGATGACATGGGAGAAATATCTGCCTGTCTTTCCATGGGGCAGGATATGACAGAACGCCTAAATGCTGAAAACGAGGTCGAGAAACTTCAAACTCAGCTTGGGGCAATTCTAAATGCCACAGGTGACGCAATAGTCGGCATGAATAATCTCAGGCGCATAACCCTGTGGAATCCTGCGGCGGAAAAACTTTTTGGCTGGCTTGCCAGGGAAGTGCAGGGACGAGAGATCGAGATGCTTATCCCTGCTGATCAGCGCGAAAGCCAGGCGCAGCAATTCAAAAAATTCATTGAAGGGCAAGAGCAGAAGAAGAACAGAAAAATCACCTTTGAAACCCTGGCGCTGCGCCGAGACGGTATCACAGTTCCAGTTGAAATCACTCTGTCGTCAGCCCTTATCGGGGACAAGCTCAGCGGTTTCGCAGTATTTCACGAAATTACCGAAAGAAAACATGTTGAAAAAATCCTGGTACAGTCTGAAAAAATGCGGTCACTGGGAGAGATGGCAAGCGGTATAGCCCATGACTTTAACAACAGCCTGACAACGATCCTGGGTAACATCAAACTGCTCAAGGAAACAGTCAATGATGATAAAATTATTGAGAAACTCAATGCTATTGACATGGCAGCTCATCAGGGAGCTGCAACGATCGCCGGTCTGCAGGGGTTCAGCCGCACTTCTGAAGCTGAACATAAACAACTTGAACTCCTCTCTGTAAAATCGCTGATTGAGGAAGTACGCAATCTTACCCGTTTTCGCTGGAAGGATCTGCCCCAGAAAGAAGGATTCACCATAGAGTTCACGACTGAAGTCGAAGATGAACCGGCTCTTCATATTAATGGCTCTGATTTCAAGGAAATGCTGACAAATCTCATCTTCAACGCTGTGGATGCCTTGCCCCATGGCGGCCATATCCATATCAGCGCCAGGCAAAAGGATGATAAGGTTGTACTGGCAGTACAGGACAACGGTGCCGGCCTTTCGAAAGAGGATGCCGCCCACATTTTTGACCCCTATTTTACGACAAAAGGCAGGGGGCATGCCGGTCTGGGGTTAAGTATTGTCAAGCGGTTTATTGAACGTCACGGCGGAACCATTGAGATCGAAAGCGTCAAAGGAGCAGGATCAGCTTTCAAGGTTGAATTTCCCCTGCTCACTACAACAGGTCCTGAAAAGCTCGCAATCAGAGAAAAAAATCTAAAGCCTATCCAGCTCCATATCCTGGTTATTGATGATGAGCCCCTGGTTCGCAGTCTTCTCAAGCAGGTATTGGAAAACAGGGGGCATATGGTCACGGAAGCCGGCAACGGCCAGGAAGGAATCCGCTGCTTCCGTAATAACAACTTTGACCTTGTTATCACTGATCACGGCATGCCTGTCATGAATGGCCTGGACACCGCCTTCCGTATAAAAAAACATAACCCTCTTACACCGGTTGTGCTTATCACCGGCAGGCAAGCGGAAAATGATGCTGCTTTTCAGAAGCCCAGCGGAATAGATGAGTTTATTACAAAGCCATTTGACCTGGAAAAACTCATTGATATTGTTGAAGATTATGGGCGCAAAACCAAGAAATGATAGGTACAGTGGCACCAAATGCACCATGGGAGAGAATCTATTTACAGCCTGCCAGCGGACTATGAAATTAATTATTCAAATATCCTAAAGAATTACCCACAAAGAAAGCAAACTGGAATTCACCATTTATCAAGAAATTTCACCGCTACGGTTCGCCCATTTCCCCCAAGGCATATAAGTACAGATCAGGCCCCACCTTGGGAGAATACACCTTAAGATCACCTCAGGATCTCTTTCACAAAAACTGCCAGGTCCTGGCTGCCCTATTCCTCAAAGCAATAATTAAAAAAGGATCACAGAAACCACAGCTACCACAATAAGGGGTAGATGCCGGAAAAAAGGCGCCGCAACTTTTTCAGGTGGCAGTGTTGCGGTAAGTCTTGCAGCGACGAAAAAAGAAAAGATCAGCCCGATAATTATTATGGCAATCTGCAAAATATATATGGATTGCATATCAAGTCTGAATGCTATGTGAGGGAATGAGTATCCTACCTGGTTCCCCAGAATTACAAAAAAATCTGCGGCATGATTTAAAAGCGGCACCAGCCGCAGGGCAATTTCATTTGCATAGACAAGAGGCAGCATGGCCATAAAAAATGTTGATCCGAAACCCTTTCCCGCTTCTGTGTCAACCATACCTGTAAAAGCGACACCAGCAACAGCAACATGATAGGCAAACAAAACCGCCCCAAGCATCAGTACCCCATATGTCAGTTCCATTGAGCCGATATAAGCATCGAACCTTTGCGGTATTGAGGTATGAGCAAGTCCTCTGAAGATCTGGGTCCCCCATAGGAGGGGCACAAACAGGATCAAGGCTATATCGGCGGACCTCATGTTCCAGAGCTCCCAGCCGGGCGGGCGTAAGTTAAATTGTACTGCAGCGTTTTTACAGGACTTCATACAGTTGCCGCACAGGACACAGTCCTGATTAGTGGTCATGGCAAAGGGTCCTTTCCCCATGGAGCAACCGGGAATGTCATCCCGGCCGGAATAGCAGTCAAAACTACTGCATTCATGACTGCAGTAGTTATAGTTCGCCCTTACTTCAACAATGGAAGCCCTGGCAAAAGTTGCAACCATTTGGCCAAGGGGACAGACATAACGGCACCAGGTTCTTCCCTCAAAAAGCAGGGCAAATATAACCGCAGAACCCAGCATTGCAAGCAGCAGCCATGCTGTTTCAGTCGGTCTCTCCCACATATCAAGCGCAGCCTGCGACCAGAAGATTATAGCCAGGCCAAGAGCACTGATAAAAAATCCAATATTCAAGTACTTTGGCGGAATTTTCCAGCGTTTTATCTTCAGTTTTCTGACCAGATTACTAAAGTAACCTATGGGGCAGAAGCTGCACCATATCCTGGCCAGAAGCAGACAACTTATTATTAACAGTGGTTCCCAATTGGCCCATACCAGCAGCAGCGTGATATTTGAATCAGGAGATGGATTACCCCAGATACCAAGAATTACGACAAATACAAACATGGCAGCCACAATAATTTGTGGCACAATTGGATAAAACGGGCTTTGAAAAAAATTCCTGATAAACTTTACTGATAGAAGATTAAAGGCGCTTTTTCCAGTTATCGGCACCTTTCCGATAAATACATCCTCTGATGCTATAATATTACCCTTGGCAAAACTTATTGAACGGGCTACGACCTCCTCCAGTTCCCTGAAGTTTCCGGGCCAGTTATAGGCCATCATTTTGTTCAGGGCCTCCGGTTCAAATTTCAGCGCTGGTTTGTTTTTTTCCCGCCCTATTTCTTGCAGTAGAACATTAATGACCTCCTTGAGA
>JAFDCT010000159.1 GCA_019312695.1 Deltaproteobacteria bacterium
CTGCTCAATGGCGACCAAGCCTATCCCCGGATGCTTGCCGCCATAGAGAAGGCAGAGTATTCCATCTCTTTATGCAGCTATATCTTTGACAATGATTCATGGGGCAACAGATTTCGGGCAGCACTGCGTGCGGCTGGGAAAAGGGGGGTTGAAATAAAGGTACTCATTGACAGTGTTGGTGCCCGCTACTCTTTTCCGCCGATTACCTGGAGACTGCGCCGGGATAAAATTGAAGCTGCTGAATTCATGAGGACAATCCTTCCCTGGAGTTTCCAGTACTTCAATTTACGCAACCATCGAAAAATAATGGTAATTGATGGCAGTACCGGCTTTACCGGCGGTATGAACATAAGAGAAGGCAACTATCTTAAAGACAATCCCGCCCAGCCCATCCAGGATGTCCATTTTCTCATTGAGGGCCCGGTAACCGCTGAACTGCAGCGCGCCTTTGCCGAGGACTGGACCTTTACAACCCGCCAGGTCCTCGAGGGGGACAAATGGTATCCCCATCTTGTTTCGCGGGGCGATGGAGTGGCTCGCGGCATCTCGGACGGACCGGACGAGGATTTTGATAAACTGCGCACGGTTATCATGGCCGCCCTGGCAACGGCTCAGGAGTCAATTAGTATCATTACCCCGTATTTCCTGCCGGACGCACAACTGATATCAGCCCTGATTATTGCGGCATTACGCGGTGTGGAGATTGAAATAATCCTGCCGGCGACATCAAATCTCAGAATGGTTAAATGGGCCTCGGATGGTGGACTGGAGGAACTGCTACAGGAAGGCTGCAGGATTTATTTGACCCCGCCACCTTTTGACCATTCCAAGATAATGCTGGTGGACCGTTTATGGGTTTTACTGGGGTCTGCCAACTGGGATTCAAGAAGCCTGGCGCTTAATTTTGAATTTAACATGGAATGTTATGATATCCAACTGGCAGAAACCATGGCAGCAATCCTGCAGGGAAAAAAAGATTCTGCCCGGGAATTGACCCTGGCAGAAATTAAATCTCAAAACCTGATAATAAAACTGCGCAATCGTTTTTTCCGCCTTTTTTCACCCTACCTGTAAATCACGCGCCAGGACCTGCTGTTTATCATTTGCTGTTTCGGTGTCCTAATAACTCCTGCTGTTATTGAATTATTTTTATTGACTAGGTATTTATACCTATGTATTATGCTGGCATTAATTTTTGAGAACCACGGTGAGATGGAACAAAGGAGGTAACTTATAAAAATAACTAAAAAAATGCCGAATTTCGTTGGATCAATTTAGCCAGATCATCTCACTTGAGAAATTTGGCCTTATGTTCGATAAGGAGATTTTTGTCATGGGGTCTCGTAGCGATTGTTTCTGTTGGGAAATTATGCAGTGCGACAAATCAAAGAATTGTCCCGCCCGGCAAAATCCAGAAAAGCCTTGCTGGGAAATAGCCAGCGAAGATGATTATGACTACCGTAACTTCTTTAACATCTGCAGGGACTGCATTGTGCGTATGCTTAAAGTGGAAAACTCTGTTCTGTCCAACCTTGAAATACAAAAAATCGTCGATTCTAAAACAAAATGCAGGCTTTCAAGTAAACAGGCATGCCATCCACCGCCAAACAAGAATGTTAGCCACCTGCCTTCCGTATTAATATAGTGTATTGCAGCTTTTATATTGCATTACAACCCGGCTTATTATATCCGCACCAGGCAAAAAAACCTCTCCTTGAAAACAAGGAGAGGTTTTTTTATGGTGATGTGGTAAATATGTTGTAGGAGTAGTTAGCTTTATTAGATAAAAAAATATATTTCCTATTCTCACCTCTTGCAAAAAATTAATGGGCTGGGCCATGGAACTGAATGAAAAACTGGCAGATTTTTACAGGAAGCATATTTCCGAGAGTAAATTAGACGGTACGATACTGAAAGGTTCATGCCCATTTTGCCAAAGTAAAGGCAAAAACGAATCACTAATTTGGGTTTACCTCGGGGCTCGAAGCTATTTTGCCGGTTATTTCCGCTGCCAGAACAGATGTGTTCCAGGGGGGTTCGCTCTCCATTTTGCCAGGTTAGGCTCCATTGACCCTGACACGGTTCCAGGTTATGACCCTGATCGGGAACCATATGTCCAGTCACAGAAATTCCCGGCTTCCACAATCAATGCGGATATCAGAAGTTATGGAGACAAGCTTACTCCCAATATTGAAACATACTTTGCCAGGATCGGTGTGAGTTCAGCCACTTTGCAGGAGCTTAATATCGGTTATAACGGCCGTTATGTGGTCTATCCTTACGTTATGCGCAACGGAAACTGTTATACGGCTCACTGCATAATGCCGGATAATGAAACCGAACAGTTCTGGCATGGTGAACAAACATTCGCCACGAATGGTCTCCAGATTTTCAATATAAATGATATTGATCATTGTGAGGATGGCGCCATGTTTTTGGTTGAAGGTGAGCAGAATCTTCTCTGCCTGCGGGATCTGGGGTTTCCCGGAATTGCAGTACCCCGGGCAACTGACCTGAAAAGTATTGATATCAGGCAGTTTGATTATATTCGCACAGTATTTCTGGTAATGAACCAATCACCGGAATCAATTGAGGCAGCCAGGACATTTGCCGAGCAGGTCGGATTCAAAGCCCGACTGCTCCAGTGGCCTTCCCAGAAGAAACGCGGGTATAACCTGGCCCAGCTGGCTGCCGAAGACCTGGATAGTTTCAAAACCGAAGTTACAAAAATGGTCAATGGCTCCAAAGCCTTTTCTCCTTTTCGTTCACCCAGTCATGAATATGATTTGTTTCTTGGCAATATCGAGCGTCAGCAATCTGAAAGCTACAAGGCGCTGCGCACCGGCTTGGACAGTTACGATGCGGCAGTTGGTGGTATTTACGGCCTCAATATTATGGGTGGTCCTCCCAAAACAGGCAAATCCTGCCTGGGGATCCAGCTTGGCACTGAAATAGCACGAAAGAAAATGGGAGTACTCTATTATGACTTTGAAAACGGCACCCAGAAAATATACCAGCGAACGCTTGCACGCCTATGCAGAATCCCGGTGTCCCAGATTGTCGCAGCTGATCTGGAGGCTGATGAAAAAAACCGCCTGGAGTCAGCCCAGGATGAACTGCAGAAGATGCTGCAGTTTTTCAGGGTTGTGAACGACCGGCAAATAAATCCCGTAATGATGCGGCGTCATATTGACTTCCTGCGCCATGAAACCAGAAGGGACGATACTCTTGTAATAATTGACAGTCTCCATAAACTGCCATTCAAGAATTTTTCCGAACGCAGGACAGGCATTAATGCCTGGCTGCGCGAACTGGAGTCCATCCGGGATGAACTGCAGGTCGGCTTTCTCATTATCTCGGAATTGACACGCCAGGAAAGCGGCCGGTACGATGGGGTCCCGCACATGGGCCTTTTCAAGGATTCAAGCGACATTGAGTACACAGCCGACAATGCCATGATTTTTTTGCCTGAATGGGACCCGGTAGAAGTTAAGACAGGAACTGAACGGTTGAATTCATTATGGCTGGTAGCCAGCCGTGAGCACAGTCCCGGCCTGATTGCCAAGTATCGTCTTGATTTTCCCTATTGGGGTTTTACGGAGATTGAGGAGCAGCAAAACTAGATGCCTTACGTAAATATTAAAATAACAAATGAAGATGTAACTCCTGAAAGAAAGGAGGCCTTGATTAAAGGTGTTACACAGTTGCTGCAAGACGTGTTCGGGAAAAATCCTGCAACAACGGTCATAGTCATTGATGAAGTAGAAACAGACAACTGGGGCATAGGTGGCGAGACTGTCACCTCCAGAAGAAAACGCGGAAGATAATCCCAGACGCAAGCAAACCATTTATCTGGGAGAAATTATCGTGGACCCGGCGAAGATTATATATGGGTTTGACCTATTTGGCGTGGCAGTTTTTGCTGTCAGCGGGTCTCTTGCTGCCGGCAGAAAACAGATGGATGTCTTCGGAGTTGTTGTTCTTGGACTTGTGACCGCCTTGGGCGGCGGCACTTTGCGTGACACCCTGCTTGATGCCGGCCCGGTGTTCTGGATTGACAACCGCGTTTACCTGTTAGTGGCTGTTGCTGCTGCGCTGCTGACATTCACCTCTGTCCGTATTATCAGGGTACCTTTGCGCGGACTGCTCATTTTTGATGCTATTGGCTTGGCGGTCTTCATGGCTATTGGCACAGCAAAGACCCTTGCTGTCACGAACTTGCCAAGCATCTCCATGATAATGGGCGTTATGACCGGCGTTGCAGGAGGAATGATTCGGGATATACTGTCAGCCGAAATCCCGCTTATCCTGCGGAAAGAGGTCTATGCTACGGCGGCTCTTTGCGGCTCATTAGTATATGTTGTCATGAACCGGCTGGGTTTTTTAGATACAGCCTGTCTCTTGCTGTCAGCAACGGTAACGCTGCTTATCCGCCTCGCTGCAATCCATTATAATTTTGCCCTACCAGTCTTCAGATCAAGGGATGAACTGGATAATTCAAGCAAGTAAAACCAAATATAAAGAGTAACTGAACTATGTTCAGGATCTGGTGCTTTGCCGGTATAACACCTTGAATCTCAATATGTTTACAAAAAAGCCATGCTTCCTTGCTCTGGGCAATAAATGCTTTAAGCATTCTGGTTGTTATAAAAGTTTTTTCCCAGGCAAATGACTGATTTTTTCAATATGAGACGATATCTCTTACAAGCCACTCTTTTTTTACTGGTTCTCGTGACCTTCTGCATGGGGCAGGTTTATCATGCAACCGCCGCAGGCGCCATCCAGTGCCATTGTTTTAACAACCGCGATTATAATCCAACAGAAAAATTTGCCGCCGATGCCTATATCCTGGCAACAAGCTTTAACAGCTTGCTGGCAAGGCTGGCTGGTCTTCCCAAAAAACAGATTATCATGATAAGAATGAATCAAGGGGTTGCCCAGGACGACCTGCTTATAGGTCTGAAAATTTCTAGAACAACAGGGCAGGAACTCCAGCAGGTATTGGATTTATCCCGCAACGACAAAACTTGGGCAGAAATAATTGCAGGACTGTCGCTGCAGGAAGTTGTCAATGAGGATAAAACTTTAGCAGAGATCAAGGCAGGTTTACCTGTCAGACTTGCAGGAACAAGGGTTGCCGATGAAATGATCGCCGATTTCTTCAGGGTGCCCTCAGGTGAAATAAATAAATTAAGAATTTCCGGCTTGAATGAAAAAGAAATCACTCTGATCCTCATTTTAAAACACGTAAGTGAAATTCAACCGGAAGCTCTTGTCGATCAATATAAAAATCAGGGCAGAAGTTGGAGTGAAATTGCCTACAACCTGGGTGTTCAACCAAAAGCAGCCGGCAGGTATATATTAGCCTATCCCTCAAAAAACATAGCGGGAAACGGTTGATTAACCCTTTTCATGCATATGGAAAAAAAAACAAAGACCAAAATACATCCCCGCATGAAGCGTGAGCGCCAGACAATAGAATACATGATCGATATTTATTGTCGAAATCACCACCATACCAAGGGTGAGCTCTGCAGCGAATGCCTGGAATTATTGGAATACGCCCGCTTCAGGCTTAAAAACTGTCCCTTTCAGGAAAACAAGACAACCTGCGGTAATTGTCCTATCCACTGTTATAAACCCAAAATGAGAGAAAAGGTCCGCGATGTCATGAGATATTCTGGCCCCCGAATGATCAGGCATCATCCAATGCTGGCAATCGGACACATGCTAGACGGACTGAGAAAGGAACCCGGCC
>JAFDCT010000160.1 GCA_019312695.1 Deltaproteobacteria bacterium
TGAAACAACTTGAGGATATTAAGGACCGGGAAAAAGAGATAAAACAATCTCAGGAACTGTACCAGTTTCAGTTAAATGAAATTTCTGCAATTGATCCTCAACCCGGAGAATTTGACGAATCTGTTCGTGAAGAAACTTTATTGAAAAATGCTGAAAAATTGTTGGTCATAGGGAAGCAGGGTATAGGTGCCGCCGATGATCACTCCTGGACCATTTTCCCTATAAGCTGCCGCAGCTTTTGCAAGGGTGTCTGTCTGCAAAAGACAGTCGCTGTCAATAAATAAAAGAAGTTCTCCGGCAGCGTTCTGCGCCCCAGTGTTCCTTGCCCTGGAGGCGCCGCCATGTTCTGAAAGACGGATGAGTCTGCAGGGATATTTTGCGATAACGGTTATTGAGTCGTCGGATGAACAGTCGTCAATGACGATTATTTCATAGCTGCTGTATTGTGAAGCGAATGCAGCTTCCAGGCAGCGGCCGATGGTTTTTTCGCCGTTGTGATTGGGGACGATAACAGAAATAAAAGGTGCAGCGGGGAGGTTCAATGACTATCCTGGAAAGTTCACGTTACATATGAGACGAAACAAAAAGAGGCCTCACAGAGAGGCCCCTTTTGCAGTCAAATATAATTTGGTTCCTTACCACCAGCAAATAGTCTGGTCTGCTGCCATAACCTTATCTACCAGGGCATCATAATCCGGACTATCCACATTAAGATCAAAGCTGTCGCTTTCTCTGCCCTCTGAAACAATTTCAACCAGTTTTTTTGTGGTTTCAGAAGGGGCTGAACGATATACATGTAGTATTTTCATAATTTTTGTCTCCTTCTTATCTTGTGTGAACCTTAGTTGCCGTAGGGTACGATAACATCCATATCTCTCATCTTCTGGCCAACCTCTTCCAGAGTGATAGCAGTTAAGCCGTTGGTATCGACATTGGCCTGCTCAGTCGTATAGGCTTCCCCTTCCATGTCACGGATCCACTCAACATTTTCCGCGTTGTAGTCGTCAAATTTAGCCAATGTATGGTTCATGACTACAGCATATGAGTAATGGTTGGCAACGGAAAGCCCCAAGGTTGAGCGCAGGGCATCCAAGGTGTTTTTTTCATCATCACTTTTATCTATCAGAAACATTACTTTTTTTGGCATGATTTACCCCCTCTTACAGAGTCAAATATTTTTCACAGTCATCAATGATATATCCGTGCTTGGCCTGGGTAGACATCTCCTTTTCGCTAAGACCTTCAGGGATGTCACTTTCCGGGTCGTATCCCATCTTTTTATAGCTGTCGGCACAGATGGCTACCTAGTCAGCAATTTTGAACAGCTCGGTAAATTGCGGATCTTTGGCAAGTAACGTTCCTTTCCAGGTGAAAAAAACTTTGACCGAAGCCCCTTTGGCCTTGGCTGCCTTTGTAACCCCCATGACGTGCGCCATGTTATTAGGGCTCGTTACAAAAATTCCTAAATTTGCCATGTTTACCTCCTAAACTGAAATTGTGTTACACTTTTTATGAGCAGGGAAAGTGCAACAGTTAATGTTTATTTTCATCTACCCTTTTTTGATATAAAACTTGAAATAATTTGTTTCCTCTTTAACCCCCATAAAGGTGTGCCCGACACGTTCACACCAGCCGGGAAGGTCAATTTTGGAACCCTCGTCAGTACCAAGTATTTCCAGAACCTGACCGCTTTCCAGCGTCGCAATGGCTTTTTTTGCTTTCAACAAAGGCATGGGGCAGTCCAGGCCTTTTGCATCAAGGGTTTTGGCAACCTTTATGGTATCCATCTTAACAATTCTCCCGTTCAAAAAAATGAGAACCGGGACAGCTTCTTACCTGGAAGTATTTCACTTCATGAGAGGCTTTACCAAAAGCAAGGGGATTTTGCTCCACATTGTGGTAACCGCCGCTTACTTTAAAGGATGAATAAGACTAGTTACCATAAACAAAAAAGAAAACCCACAAAAAATGAGCCATAATTCATTTTTTATTACTTCCGGTCTATTACTTTGTCAAGTTTCTGGGAAGAAGGGTTTTTTGCTTGCAGACATGAACCGAAAAATGCTCTTTTGGGAAGAATTACCATAGAGGGTTTGCGATGGATGAAAGTCGGCATGATTTACGAAAAAGAATACTGGGCGCACGTGACAGGCTGAGCGATAATGACAGACATGAGAAAAGTGTCTCTGTCATGAACAATTTTTTGGGCTTACCGGAATTGCAGCAATGGACGACCCTGTTCATGTATGTGAATTTTCGCAGTGAAGTTGAAACGGTGGAATTGATCAGGGGACTCCTCAGGCAACAAGGGATGCGTGTTGCGGTACCCCTGGTTGATGCTTCTGCAGTAAGCATGATACCGCTGCTGATAGAAGATCCGGAAAAAGACCTTGCTCCAGGATATTATAACATACCCGAACCCGACCCGCGTAAATCTCTGCGCCTGAAGGCAATCGAGATCGATGCGGCTATCATTCCCGGCAGCGTTTTTGATATCCATGGCGGGCGCCTTGGTTATGGGGGTGGGTATTATGACAGGTTTCTGGTAAACGATGCCCCTCAGGCCAGACGTATCGGCTTTGCCTTTGAATTGCAGCTTGTTGATAAGGTGCCGCTTGAGCCCCATGATCAACCCCTGGATATACTGATAACCGAAAAAAGGATCGTGAACATTTCCCGCTGAAAAGGAGTTCTCTCATGCGCAAAACACTCATTCTCAAAAATGATCTGTTCCTGGAACATATCCCCGACTTTAATCATGTTGAATCCCCGGAGCGTCTGCGCGTAATCTATGAACAGCTTGAGCAGTCGCCGTTGAATGAAATTTTCACATATCCCGATTTTGAAGCTGCCCCGGTGGAAGCTTTAGAACTCAACCACACCAAGGAGCATGTAATGCGTGTGGCCGGTACAGCTGGCAAGACCTTCAGCAGCCTGGATCCGGATACCCAAACATCGGCAAGTTCATATGATGCAGCCTGTCTTGCCGCTGGAGCAGTGACGGGAGGCATGGAGATGATAGTGCGTGGTGAGGCTGACAACGGATTTGCCCTGGTGCGGCCGCCCGGTCATCATGCCGAGACGGACCGGGCCATGGGGTTTTGCCTTTTTAACAATGTTGCGATCGGGGCCCGTTTTGGTTTGCAGAGTCTGGGTTTGGAGCGCATTGCCATCATCGACTGGGACCTGCACCATGGTAACGGCACCCAGAACAGTTTTTATACCTCGAAGGATGTCCTTTATTTTTCCACTCATGCCTACCCTTATTATCCAGGGTCAGGCAGCCTTGGGGAAATTGGGGCCGGCGAAGGAGAGGGTTATACAATAAATGTGCCCTTGTCCGGAGGTCATGATGACCGGGCCTTTGCTAAAATATTTCAGGAAATCATTCTACCCGTAACCAGGGAGTATCGTCCTGATTTTATTATTATTTCAGCAGGATTTGATACATATTTCGCTGATCCACTTGGCACCATGGCTGTAACCGAGCAGGGTTTTGCCTGCATGACAAAACAGGTCGTTGACCTTGCCGCAGAGATCTGTCAGGGTCGGCTCCTGGTTGCCCTGGAGGGGGGCTATAACCTGCGCGGTTTGCGTGACGGGGTTCTTGGTGTTCTGGCAGAGCTTTCCGGCAATCCTACATGCCCCGGCAAGGTGGATGAGTCTGCATTACAGACAATAATTGAGTCTGAGAAAGAAGTTCCTGTTATTGAACAGGTGAGAAATATTGCAAAAAGATACTGGAGTTTGTAAATATACCAGTTTTGTTTTGTATCCTTTATTTTCATCATGGAGAGCCAAGAGGATTTAGCATGAAAATTACAGCCCAGGAAGTTTCCCATGTCGCCAAACTGGCCCGCCTGCACATGTCTCAGCAAGAAATTGAAGCTATGACGAAACAGCTTGATGACATTCTTACCTATGTGGCCAAGCTCAACGAGCTTGATACCGAAGGTATTATGCCGACGACCCACGCCATTTCCATTGTAAATGCCTTTCGTGAAGATGAGGTTAAGCCATCGCTGGAGCGGGGAAAAACCCTGGCTAACGCCCCCCGGCAGAATGATGAATCTTTTGTGGTGCCAAAGGTAATTTAATTTATATTCTGTGAGCAGAGTTTGCTGACTCACTCCAAAAAAATAAACAGGAACAATGTCACTCCACAAACTAACCATACATGAGCTGCAGCAAATGCTTGCCGCCCGCAAGATTTCGGCTGTTGAGCTGACCAGGGACGTGCTGGACCGTATAGAAAAGGTCGAGGACAAGGTAAAGGCCTATATCACCCTGGACCCCGAAGGAGCTCTCAAGCAGGCTGAAGAAGCCGACAGGGAAATCAAAGAGGGGAAAGGGGGAGCGTTGAGCGGCATTCCCGTATCCATAAAGGATGTGCTCTGCACTGAAAACATGCGCACAACCTGCGGCTCCCGAATACTTGAAAATTTCGTGCCGCCATATGATGCCACTGCCGTTGTAAAAATGAAAAAGGCCGGTGCGGTTCTCCTGGGCAAGGTGTCAATGGACGAATTTGCTATGGGATCAACATCGGAAAACTGTGCCTTCGGACCGCCGCGAAATCCCTGGAATACAGATTATATATGTGGCGGCTCCAGCGGCGGCTCAGCAGCCTCGGTTGCTGCTGATGAGTGTATTGCTTCCCTGGGCACAGACACCGGCGGCTCCATCCGTCAACCGGCTTCCCATTGCGGGGTTGTCGGCTTGAAGCCAACCTATGGCCGGGTATCCCGTTACGGGTTGGTGGCATTTGCCTCTTCTCTGGACCAGATAGGTCCCCTCACCAAGGATATTACGGACTGTGCCCTGTTGATGAATGTTATCAGCGGCTATGATCCGAAAGATTCCACCTCTGTTCAACAAAGCGTTCCAGACTTCCGTCAGGCCCTGACACAAGGTCTACAGGGCATGAAGATCGGCATTCCCAGGGAGTATTTTATCAAGGGGCTGGATCCGGAGGTTGAAAAAGCAGCGCAGAACTCCATAAAAATCCTGCGTGAGGCGGGTGCCGAGATTGTTGAGGTGTCCCTGCCACATACCGATTATTGTGTTGCCGTCTATTACCTGGTGGCCCCGGCTGAAGCAAGTTCCAACCTTGCACGCTACGATGGCGTTAGATACGGTTTCCGCGACAGGAACAGCGACACCCTTCTGGAAATGTATAATAACAGCCGGTCACAGGGTTTTGGCGCCGAGGTGAAACGGCGCATCATTATCGGGACTTATGCCCTGTCATCAGGATACTATGATGCCTATTACAAAAAGGCCTCACAGGTCAGGACCATGATCACCGCAGATTTTAAAAAGGTCTTCGAAGTCTGCGATGTCCTGGCATCGCCTGTAACCCCTACACCTGCCTGGAAACTGGGTGAAAAGATAAATGATCCGCTGAGCATGTATCTCTCAGACATATTGACCATATCCGCCAACCTGGCAGGTATACCGGGCATTTCCGTACCCTGCGGCTTCAGTGCGAAGGGTCTGCCCATCGGTCTCCAGATCCAAGGGGCTCACTTTCAGGAGGAGAAGCTGCTGCGCGCAGCCTATAACCTGGAACAGGGCCTGAATATTTACCATATGCGGACTGAAAATCTATAATCAAGCACAACAAGGAGTCTCTGTGAAACTCAAGGTTGCACCCCATATAAGCACCCTGATCCCTTATCCACCGGGTAAGCCTATCGAGGAGCTGGAAAGGGAATACGGCATCAGCGGTTCCATCAAGCTGGCATCCAATGAGAATGCCTGGGGGCCATCACCCAGGGCGGTATGCGCCATTAAAGATGCCCTGAAGAACCTGCACCGCTACCCTGACGGCAGCTGCTACTATCTGGCCCAAAGCCTGGCCGATAAAATTGGTGTAAAGCCTGAAGAAATAGTATTCGGCAATGGCTCAAATGAGATCATCGGACTACTGATAACCGCCTTTCTTCAGCCGGGAGAAGAAGTTATCAGCAGTCATCCAACATTTCTCATGTACCAGAAACTGGTCCAGGTCCAGGGCGGTGTTAACAAGGTTGTTGAACTCTCAGAATCCATGCAGCATGACCTCAAGAGCATTCTGGACACAGTGTCACCCAAAACCAGGATGATCTTTCTCGATAATCCCAACAATCCCACCGGGACCATCATAGACCGGGATGATTTTGCCTCATTCATGGAACAGCTTCAGGATGATATCATCGTGGTGCTGGATGAGGCCTATGTTGATTTCGTGGCCCCGGAGCTGCGTATTGATGCGCTGTCCTATACAAGGAGCAGCAAGCCGGTGGCGGCCCTGCGTACTTTTTCCAAGGCATATGGCCTCTCAGGTCTGCGGTTGGGATACGGCATAATGGATATTGAGATGGCAGGATATCTCAACCGTGTGCGCCAGCCTTTTAATGTGAACTCCCTGGCTCAGGTGGGGGGTGTGGCGGCATTAGCAGATGATGAACATTATCAGATGACCCTGGAAAAAAGCCGGGAGGGCACAGCCTGGTTGAGCAGGGAGGTGGAAAAACTCGGCTGCCGCCCCATGGAAACACACACAAACTTTTTCCTTATAGATGTAAAAGGTGATGGCAGAAAACTGTATGAACACATGCTGCATAAGGGGGTAATCGTCAGGCACATGCAGGCCTATGGCTATCCGAACTTTATCCGTATTACAGTAGGGCGCCAGGATGAAAATAAGCGGTTTGTCGGAGCCCTTGCCAGCAGTTTAAAAGAACTGGGCTATGGGTGAGAAAAAAAATATCATTACCATAGACGGACCTTCCGGGGCAGGTAAGAGCACCATCAGTAAACTGCTGGCAGCAAAGCTGCATTACACCTACCTTGATACCGGCGCCATGTACCGTGTGGTGGGTCTGCAGGTACACCGCTCAGGCCTTGACCTGGAAACTGCAAAGGGCAAGAAAGAACTGACTCATCTGCTTGACAGTCTTGATTTGAAGCTCGCTTCGGGAGCAGATAGCCAGGAAATAAGAGCTTTTCTGGCCGGGGAGGATGTGAGCGAGGCTATAAGAACGCCTGAAATGGCCATGGTGGCCTCGCGGGTTTCAGCTGAACCTGAAGTGCGCATTAAGCTTACCGAGATGCAGCGTGCTATCGGCAACAACGGTGCAATTGTTGCCGAGGGCCGCGATATGGGCACCGTTGTATTTCCGGATGCAAAGCACAAGTTTTTTTTAGACGCCTCAACCGAGGAGAGAGCATTGCGGCGCCAGAAACAACTGCTCGAAAAAGGCCAGAAGATAGAATATACGGAGATTTTGAGCCAGATCAGGAAGCGGGACCTGGATGACAGCAGCAGAGCATTGGCACCCTTGAAACCGGCCGCAGATGCCATTGTCATTGACTCCTCTGAGATGGGTATTGATGAGGTGGTTTCTTTTATACTTGCAGAAATTGATGAAGGCATGACGCGTGAAACGTTCAAACACTAATTAAAAGAGGTATCTACCATGCATCTAGCAAAAAGAATTTTGGTGACAGGCGGGGCTGGTTTTCTAGGCTCCCATCTCTGTGCAAAACTTATTGAGCAGGGAAACGAGGTTATCTGCGTTGACAATCTATTCACCGGGACCAAGAGAAATATTTATCCGCTGCTGGAGAAAATAGATTTTGAGTTCATGAGGCACGATATTACCTTTCCGCTTTACCTTGAAGTTGACGAGATTTACAACCTTGCCTGTCCGGCCTCACCGATACATTACCAGAATGATCCGGTACAAACCACAAAGGTGAATGTTCATGGTGCCATCAATATGCTGGGTCTGGCTAAGCGGGTGAAGGCAAAAATCTTTCAGGCTTCGACTTCCGAGGTGTATGGTGATCCTGAGGTGCATCCGCAGCCGGAAAGTTACCGGGGCAACGTGAATCCCATAGGGCCCAGGTCCTGCTATGATGAGGGTAAGCGCTGCGCCGAAACCCTTTTCTTTGATTATTTACGGCAGCACAGACTGCCCATAAAGATCGCCAGGATATTCAATACCTATGGTCCCAATATGCATCCCTACGATGGCAGGGTGGTGTCAAATTTCATTCTACAGGCTTTGCAGAATAAACCTTTAACGGTCTACGGTGACGGCACCCAGTCCCGGTCTTTCTGCTATGTCGACGATTTAATTGATGGTTTTCTTCGTTTGATGCAAAGCAGCGACGACTTTACCGGTCCAGTCAATCTTGGCAACCCGGTGGAGTTTACCATGCTTGAGCTGGCCGAGCAGGTGAAGGAACTTACCAACACCAAGTCGGATATACAGTTTGAACCGCTGCCGGAAGATGACCCCAAGCAGCGGCAGCCTGACATAACACTTGCAAAGAATAAGCTAAATTGGGAGCCAACGGTACCCCTGCGGCATGGACTGGAAAAAACCATTGCCTACTTTGCAGACCTGCTGAAAGCTGAAATTATTAAGCCCAGCTGAGTGCGTCACGCTTCTGCGGCAACTAGTTATAATTGCTGGTTTTTTTGAGCAGCAGTTCCGCGCCCGTGTAAGAGATGATGAGCAGTCCAAACCAACCAAGAATCATCAATGCTGTCATTTTTTGTACGCTTTTTAAAGTCTTAATAAATCTCTTTGGCGGTAAAATCCGAGACTTCGCCGGTTGAAATTTTTTCCCTGTCCATTATGTGCCAGAAATAGGCAATGTAAGCCAGGACAAAGGGTACGCCTAACGCTATATAGCCCATGGCCGTCAAGGTATACCTGCTGCTGGAACCATTATGAATGGTGAGGCTGCTGTTCAGGTCAAAGCTGGATGGATAAAACGGGGTATTATTAAACCCTGCTGTAAGGAACAGTCCAAAGGCTACAAGGACTGTCCCCAGGCCCGAATACCAGATACCGGCGGTACTTGTGAGCCGGCCAATGACTGCCCCCAGCAGAACAAGGAGAAGCCCTACAGCCAGCATGGCAGCTACCGCAGGCATGGCAAGAAGGTTCTGCAGGTATTTTCCGCTTTCCAAAAGTACTTTACCTGTTTCGGGATTAACAGCAAAACCCTCCCTGGCGGTCAAACTCACCATGAAGTAGAGCAGAAAGGGTATTGAGGCTGCCAGGTTTGCACTGACAGCTGTACGGAGCCTTTTTTCCAGGTCCTTAACGATATGGAGCCGGAAATCAATATTGTTGATGAGGTATAAAGCGCCAAGCATCCGGGCTAGAAAAACGAGAAAAAGGCCCAGAGCAACATTAAAGAAACTCATGGCTGCCTCCAAACCACGAAGGGGGTGCTGCCAGAGAACATGGTTATAGTCATCAAGCTGGAAACTGGAGCCGCTGAAAAACGTCGCCAGGGTTATGCCGATCAGAAGAATGCCGATGGTGCCGTTTACAAAGAGGAACATTTCGTAGGTCCTGGCGCCTAAAAGATTGCCTGGTTTTTTGCGGAATTCAAAACTGACAGCCTGCAGGACAAAGGTGAAAAGGATTGTGATCCAGACCCAGTAGGCTCCGCCAAAGCTGGTGGCATAAAAAAGCGGAAAGGCGGCAAACAGGGCGCCGCTGAAAAGAACAAACGTGGTAAAGGTAAATTCCCATTTACGGCCCAGGGAGTTGACAATAAGGGATTTCTCCATATCGTTTCGGGCTACTGAATTCAGGAGGGACTGGCCGCCCTGGACAAAGGTCAGGAAAACAAACAAGGCGCCGATTAAGGAAATGATGATCCACCATAACTGCTGAAGCTGGGGAAGGGTAAGATTCTCAAACATACGTTAATCCTCTCTTGCTGTCTCAGGGCCGAGTTGTATCTGCTTCAGCATTATCCTGATTTCAGCAATAAGCAATACAGTGAACAGGAAAAGAAACAGAAAAAAAGTTGTCTGCACGGTCCCGGTGGTCAGATTGGAGCGGGCCACAGAAACCGGCATAATACCTTGGATTGCCCAGGGCTGGCGACCGACTTCGGCTACTATCCAGCCGGCCTGGCTGGCAATATATCCAAGAAAGACAGAAAATATGCCAAGCCGCAGCAGCCATTTTTTACGGGGGATGGTGTCTTTATAGGTGTAATAGAGAAAGAGAAGAAAAATGAGCGGGAACAGGACGCCAAGCCCGACCATGATATGAAAGCTGTAAAATGTCAGCTGCACAGGGGGCACAGCCTCTTCAGCTTTTTTCAAGTAGCCGAAACCGAGATATTTTTCATAGTTCCTGAAATTGAGCAGGGCCATTTGGGCCCGTGCAGTATTTTTCTCTTTCCTGGCGGTCTTGTACTGTCTGAGCAGTTCGACGGCGATTCTGCCATTTTCGATCTTTTTGTCCATCCCGGTGATGTTGTGTTTGCTGTTGCCGTAAACAAGATCATTGATGCCCGGCACAAAGGATCCCGGCTGCCGGTTTGCCAGAAGGGAAAGCAGGCCGGGGATTTTAATTTTATGGCGAAACGTACTGCTGTTATCACCAGGGAGTTTTTCCGGATTTAAAATACCTGCAAGCACCAACCCAGCACTCTCTTCACCATTATAAAGGCCTTCAAAGGCCGCCAGTTTCATGGGTTGATACCTGGCATTGGCGTAAGCAGCCTCGTCACCGGTGATGGCTACGAAAACAGAGGACAGCAGGCCGAAAACAGCTGCCACCAAGATAGACTTCTTGGCCATATCCTGGTGGCGCCCTTTCAGCAGAAACCAGGAGGAAACCGCCAGGACAAAGAGGGCGGCCAGCTGGAAACTCGCGCTGGTGGCATGGGCGAACTTGCTGACAACAACCGGCGACAGCAGCACTTCCCAAAAGCTCTCGATTTCAAAGCGGGCCTTGTTGGGATTGAATGATATGCCCACCGGGTTTTGCATCCAGCCGTTTACAGCAAGGATCCAAAAGGCTGCAACGTTGGTGCCCAGAGCGACCATCCAGGTGACAAACATGCGCGCTCTTTGAGAAACCCGATCCCAACCGAAAA
>JAFDCT010000161.1 GCA_019312695.1 Deltaproteobacteria bacterium
ATTCAGCCTGGATGGAATTTCTTGTGTTCTCATAATCCCTTGTGTCAAGCTGCACCAGCAGGTCACCTCGATTGACATGATCACCCTCCTCCACCAGGACTTCTTTTACCATACCGCGCACTTCTGCAAGTATCTCCAAACTCTCCCATGGTTCTATCATCCCGGGCAGGTTCAGCCTGTCACGCAGCAATGTCGGCACCAGTTCCTGCACTACCACGTTAACAGGCGGTCTCTCCTGGCTTACAGCATTACTTTTTTCTTCCCGGAGCCTGCTTTTCTCATTCTTGACTCGGGCTCCAAGGCCGACAGTGATCAAAATCAGCAGCAGAAGTATCAGTAAGGGCAAAAATCTGCTCATGCTGTTAGGGCTTTTATACTTCAATTTTTTCTCTTGCATCCGTTATCCCTTCCTAGAGAAATCAATAATCCCCCCTGACAAAACAAAATTACTTTTATACATAACTTTACAAAGAAAATCAAAATGTTAGATATTATTATCACTCGAAGTATACTTCTTGCCGGTAATGATGCCAACCAGCTGTTCAGCGTAAAAACAGAACAGCATGCCGGCGACAGTCGCCCCCGTGGTAACCCAGAAAAGAAATAGGTGCAGGGTTTTCTGCTCATGCAGCAGCAGATCAAGCACGAAGAGGATCAAGCCCAGGTGGATTAATGATGACCCGAGCCGCACCCAGTAACCTTTTTTATGAAAGTGAAGGCTCTTGCTCCCCGCCAGAGCCAGGACCAGGACTATCAGCTGCAGGAAAAGCGAGGCTCCCAGAATTACCAGTAGACTTGTTCTGATGCCCAGCCAGAGTGCTGTTAAACCGGTGACAATTACCAGCAATACGGTGACCCGGTTCAGCCAGAAAGTCGGCAGCAATCGTTTGGGGACACAAATGCCAAGCAGCAGGATCAAGCTGATGACAAAAGGGGCAACAAAGGAATTCATCCTGTTCATGTAGGAAAATTTTACTGCCGGAGCCATTTGATGGATCTGGGCAAACTTAAAATAGAACATGCCGTAGATGCTGATCACTGAAATTGCGAACAGAACCAGAGCTGTGGCAAGAATCAAATAAAAATCATATGAGCTTTTCAGTTTCATGCCTTTCTCATCTGACGAATGTTATTTTCTTTATCATTCGCATTGATGAACTGTTTTCCTAGTGACCTTCTACTGAAATGTATGCTCGCCCGGGAAGTAAAAAGACGTCAGAAAAGTAAAGATCATTGCCACAAAACATAAAATGCCCAGAAAGGATGTAAAGTACCACATGAACCTTTTGTTGGCATATAACCTGGTATGGAGATAGGTGGAAAAGACAGCCCACATCATCAACGAGCTGCAGATCTTCGGATCCCACCACCAGTTGGGACCCCAGGCCTTAAGTGCCCAGGGATATCCCAGCAGCATTCCCAGGGTCAGCATGAAAAAACCGAGCTTTGCATACTCATAACCGATCTTTTCAACCGCAAGCTCTCTCTGGACGAGCATAAATACCGAGGTAATAAAAATAATGGTGATTGCGCCGTAAGAAACAAAAAGCAGCGGCGGATGGAACCACATGTACTCGGCGTTGTAATAAAATATCATCTTGGGGTAAAGCCGCATGAAATAACCGGCTTTGGCCGAGACAGGCATTCCTGGGGCAAACCAGGGTGAAATTTCCCCAAAAAACTGGGGCAAAGGAGAGGCGAAAGGATCTGCCCAAACATAAAGGATAACTACCTGCACAGCGAGAAAAAGGTGGAGAATAGCGCGAAAACGGTGGCCCGGCAGGCGGAAATGCACCAGAAGTGCCATCAGGCCGTAGCACATGAACCAGAAAAAATATTTTTCGTTTTCAATCCATAACGGTATCTTGTAGCGGGGCGGGGCGCCAGCATTTAGGAGGGGCAAACTATAATCGCTGTTTTTATTTATCATTCCAAGCTGCCGGTTTATCCAGGCTATAAGATTCTCTGGCATTTCAAGAGGCAGCTTCAGATATATCTGCCAGTGAAACCAGCATATCCACAGAAACCCGGCCACAAAAAAAAGATTAATTGCAACCAGCATTACAGTGGAGGATCTCTGGTATCTGGGGCTTGAACTGCAGAGATTTAAAACACCTGAAAGTGATATAATCACTGACAAAATAAGTAGAATCGTGATCAGAACATTTCCGCCCAGCGAAAATAATGTAAAGGGCAGCATGCCCTGCAGTCCTGTTTCCATGGCGTATTTATGTAAGAAAGATAATTATCTATATCCTGAAAAAATACGATATAGACTGTTGCTGCAGATATAAGATCATGATATTATCAAGTCCTTATAAATAAGAGCAGTTTTTTTATATGCTTCATATTTGGTTTATTGCTCCAATTCCCCAATAAATCCGATGTGTGTTCTAACAACGGAACAGCCGTCATACCTACTATATAATCATTCATAATTATTCTTAACAGTTCTATTATATTTATTACAGTTGCATTGACAACTTTACTTTGCTTTTTC
>JAFDCT010000162.1 GCA_019312695.1 Deltaproteobacteria bacterium
GAAAGAAATCAAGGCCGATCTGCCTGTAATCTTGAGCACGGCATACCATGAGTATAAGCAGGATCTGGGAGCATGGGCATCTGATGAATATATTGTAAAATCTTCTGATCTGAGTGAGCTGAAAGATGCTGTCCGCCGCTATCTTTCTGAATAATGTAAAGTAGGTATTCATCCCCACTAAAACGATCTCTGCCATGAAGGATATCCAGAGCCAGCGAGACCACCGGCGTATTAATATACAGAAGGTGGGGGTGAAGGATATCACTTATCCGGTCATGGTTCTTGACAAAGCCAAGAAACTGCAGCGGACGGTGGCAAATTTCAATATGTTTGTCAATCTGCCGCACAGGTTTAAAGGCACTCATATGAGCCGTTTTATCGAGATATTGAACCAGTTTCATGGTGAGTTTGACATAAAGAACCTACGGTTGATCCTTGAGGAAATGAAAAAAAAGCTGGAGGCAGAGTCAGCCCACCTTGAGATCGAGTTCCCTTATTTTGTAAAGCAGAAAATGAGCCATGCCAATGCCATCGGTACTGGCGAATATAAGTGTAAAATGCACGGGATACTGGATGAGAACTATGAACTTGTCCTGCAGATTAGTGTTCCTATTGCACCACGGCTGCGCCAGCAAAACGGTGAAGGATTGCCGCGCTTTCCAGGACATTGGGGGAATGCTGTAATCAGCATAAGGTACCGTAACTTTATCTGGATAGAGGATGTTATTCAGATGGTTGAAGAGGTGATTGGCCAAAACCGTATAATTGACGAAGCATTTGATTATGAAATCAGACCGACGAATCATCATTTAACCGATAACTCAATGTTATCCGTTGAGAAAATTTCGAAGGCATTAGGGAGAAAACTTGCAGAAAACAAGGATATTCTCAGTTTTAGCATAAGGGTTGAGAATCTGTCTGAAGGATATAAGACATTTGCTATTTTGGATGGACCGCAAACAGTTTGAGGCAGCAAGCTGTTGAACTGGCATATTATTTTAATCTTACTCTGGGTTTCATTTTCTGCAGCCTGCCGCGATTGAAAGTACCGAACAAAGGGTTTCGATACCCCGTAGCTTGCTGCGGGGAGATTCATTCAATTTTACCGGGTCAATAAGACAAATATTACTGACAAGAGATTATGCAAAACGAACTACTTTTTGAAATTGGTACTGAAGAGATTCCAGCTGGATTTATTGGCCCAGCGTTGGAGAATATGCAAAAAACAATGGCTGAAAAACTGGCTGAGCAGGAATTGAGTTATGATTCTATTCAAACAGCGGCTACACCCCGGCGTCTTGCCATCTGCGTTAACGGACTTGTGTCGCAGCAGCCTGATCGGAAAGAAGAATTCTTAGGACCGTCCAGAAAAGCAGCTTTTGATGCTGATAACAATCCTACGAAGGCAGCGGTCGGTTTTGCCCGGGCAAAAGGTGCAGATGTAAAAGACTTAAAGGTTACAGACACTGCCAAGGGAGAATATGTCGTGATTGTCAGAGAAAGTGTGGGTGAAAAGACGGAAAACCTCTTGCCGCATATCCTGCAGGAGCTTGTTGAGAAGCTGCCCTTTCCTAAATCAATGCGTTGGGGTGAGGGACATATTTCATTTGCCAGGCCAATTCACTGGATTTTAGCCCTCTATGAGGGTAGGAAAATTGATCTGCAGGTTGGTGATATTGTCAGCGGCACCACAACCAGGGGCCACCGTTTCATGTCGCCGCCGGATGCTGTTGAGGTGAAGGATTTTACCCATTATGTTGAAACGCTGCGTCAAAATCATGTTCTGGTTGACATGAAGGAAAGGCGACATGGGGTAATAAATGAAATAAAGCGCGCTGCTGCTGAAAAAAGCGGAGTTGCCGGAGCCAGGATTCTGGAGGATGAGGAGCTTATTGATACTGTAACCAACCTTGTGGAATATCCTCACGGCGTCTGCGGCACTTTTGAAGATCGTTTTCTTGAACTTCCGGATGGTGTCCTTATCACCGCCATGCGAGAGCATCAGAAATATTTTTGTGTCACAGATAATAAGGGTAACTTACTGGCCAATTTCGTTGCGGTGAACAACACCCGTGTTCATGATGAAACTCTTGCTGCTGTAGGGCATCAAAGAGTTTTACGGGCCAGGCTTGAGGATGCGTTCTTCTTTTTCAAAGAAGACAGGAACAGGAAGTTGGCTGAACGGGTCAATGATCTAGCCGGGATCATTTTCCAGGCAAAGCTTGGCTCAATGCTTGAAAAAACTGAAAGGGTTGCCAGGCTGGCTGGCATCCTGGCGCAAAAACTGGCTCCTGAATATGAAGATAAGGCAGTGCGAGCCGCGACCCTGGCAAAAGCAGATTTGCTTACAGCCATGGTGAATGAATTTCCATCTCTTCAAGGGGTCATGGGCAGGGATTATGCTCTCCTGGATAATGAGCCACCCGAAGTGGCGACAGCGGTTCTGGAGCACTATTTGCCGGTTAGGGCTGGGGGAATTCTCCCCAGGCAGAAACCCGGAGCCCTGGTCGGCATGGCTGACCGCCTTGACACCATTACAGGCTGTTTTGGAATCGGCCAGGTGCCAACAGGAACTACTGATCCTTTTGGCCTCAGGAGGCTGGCCCTGGGATTTTTGCACATTATTGAAGCGTATGGCTTTACCTTGTCACTGGCAGCAGCAGTAGATAAGGCTTTTGATCTTTACGGGGAAAAACTGACCCGGGATAAAGCTGATGCCATAAAAATGATTATTGAATTTATCAAGGGCAGGTTCGTCAATGATCTTATCGGGCAGGAAGTATCGGGCTCAGCTGTTGAAGCAGTGACATCAGTTTCCTTTGATGATGTGGTTGACTGCCGTGCCAAGATAGATGCGCTGGCGGCAATACGTGATCAACCTGCCTTTACAGTGCTCGCCGCCGCATTCAAACGCGTCATGAACATCATTAAGGATAATGATGGCACGGAGGTAAATGTTGAGCTTCTCCAGCATGGGGCCGAACGCAACCTGTATGATGTCTTTGTCAGGGTGCAGAAGGAAACAAAACCATTTCTGCAGGAAAAAGAGTACCATAAAACTCTGGAGATTATCCTGCAGATGAAAGAACCAGTAGATGCCTTTTTTGATGAAGTTATGGTGATGACAGAAGATGCTGTATTGAAGAAGGGCGTTTGACATGGCGTTAACGGTTTCTGCCCAAGCTGTGCCACTGCGGACGGATGACGGCGGCGTGATGCGCGTCGGCAACACGCGTGTGTCGCTGGACACCGTTGTGACTGCGTACCAGCAGGGGGCAACGGCCGAACAGATAAGCGAAGATTTTCCGACGCTAGATCTGGCGGACGTC
>JAFDCT010000163.1 GCA_019312695.1 Deltaproteobacteria bacterium
ACCAGGGAGTTGAGCACGACGATATGAATATCCTCTGTCTCGGTGCCCGCATCATTGGATCCGAGTTGGCGGTTGAACTCGTGAAGTCGTTTCTGGGTGCCGGCTTTACCGGCGAGTCAAGACATAAGCGCCGTCTAGAAAAAATTTTCGCTATGGAAAAATCTTTCAGACATGAGTGATGTCCAAGCAAATCGTGCCCGGTGGCGGGATCATCTCCATGCTGTAATATTTGAAGCGGAAACCCCTTCAGGCAAATGGTTCGATATTCTGCTTATTGCCAGTATCCTGATATCAGTGATTACAGTGATGCTGGACAGTGTCAGCAGCATAAATACCCGGTTCGGCACTTTACTGGGTATAATCGAATGGTTTTTTACCATTGTTTTCAGCGTTGAATACCTGCTGCGCCTTATCTGCGTCGGGCGGCCGCTTCTTTATGCTACCAGTTTTTTCGGCATTATAGACCTTATGGCCATCATCCCGACCTACATAAGCCTTTTCATTCCAGGCAGTCAATATCTTATAGTTGTACGCATTTTACGAATCCTCAGGATTTTCAGGGTTCTCAAGCTGGTACAGTTTATGGGAGAGGCTGTTCTCCTTTTAAAAGCACTGCGAGCCAGTAGCAGAAAAATAACGGTGTTCCTGTTCACGGTTCTCACCCTTGTCATTATAATGGGTTCATTGATGTACCTTATTGAGGGGACAGAGCACGGTTTCACCAGTATTCCCCGTTCCATTTACTGGGCCATAGTTACACTTACCACGGTCGGTTACGGTGATATATCCCCACAAACCAATATCGGACAGATACTGGCTTCCTTTATCATGATACTCGGCTACAGCATCATTGCGGTCCCAACCGGTATTGTGACCGTCGAACTCTCGCAGGTTTCCAGCAGGAAAGCGACCCGAACCTGCAGGGAGTGCAGTGCTGAGGGACATGACAGTGACGCTGTTTTCTGTAAATACTGTGGAACAAAACTGTAATTTTTACTGAATCATCTGTAATTAATGAAAAATATAAAAACAGAATGTGACCGCTGCGGTACATGTTGCAGAAAAGGCGGACCTGCTCTGCATATTGAGGATATGCGACTCCTGCTGAACGGATGGCTTAAACCGGAACACCTTGTTACAATCAGAAAAGGGGAACCGGTTTTCTTACTGGCCGGAGAAAATCCGGAGCCGACCAGGGCAGAAATAGTGAAGATAAAAGGAAAAGGGAGTGAATGGACCTGTTTATTTTTTGATACCATTGAGGCCGGATGTACGATCTACCAACACCGCCCCCTTGAGTGCTCTCTGCTGAAATGCTGGAACACGGCTGATCTTGAAAATGTCACAGGGAAAAACCTTTTAAGCCGTTATGATATGATTGAACCCGGGAATCCGGTGCTGCCCTTTATAAAAATTCATGAAGAAAAATGCTCCCTGGAAAATTTTGCTTCACAGCTTTCCGGGCCGCATAATAAAAACCTTACGCAGAAGGTCATGACAAACCTGACAGACTTAGTCAATACTGACCTTGCAATACGAACCCAGGCCTGTGAAACATTTCATCTAAGCCTTGAACTGGAGCTTTTTTTCTTTGGCCGCCCCGTTTTTAAAATCCTGCAACAGATCGGGATAGAGATGCATATTGTAAACGGTGTCTGCCGCCTTTCATGTTGATTCTGCTCATTTATGGTTTAGACAAAATCGTGAAAATTTATAAAACCCCAACTGATTGCCGCAATCAGTATTACCAGCACGACAGGAAATATTACAATAGCTCAAGCAATGAAACTTACAAGCGTAGGCGTTAAGGATATAAAATTCCCGGTACGTATCCGTGAAAAAAACGGGGATTTACAGGAAACCGTGGCAAGCATCAGCCTTCATGCAGATATTCCCAAACGCTACCGGGAAACGTGCGTCTCAACGTTTATTGGAGTACTTAATAAATATCAGGACGACATGAGCGTCAATATCCTTGGCAGGCTGCTTGCCGAGGTGCAGAATGAGCTTCAGGCTGAGGCAACCCATCTTGAAATGACCTTTCCCTACTTCATTGAAAAGAAGGCTCCGGTTACCCGTACAGCAAGTCTCATGGAATATCCCTGCCGCTTTACCGGCAGTGTAGGCAAAGATGAAGACTTCATGCTCTCGACCTGGGTCCCGGTTACCACCCTCTGTCCCTGTTCAAAAGAAATCAGCTCCGGTGGAGCCCATAATCAGAGGGCCGAGGTTAACCTGAATGTAAAATTCACAGGTTTTATCTGGCTGGAAGACTTGATTAACCTGGTCGAATCAGCTGCCTCCAGCCAGGTCTATGCCCTGCTGAAAAGACCGGATGAAAAATACGTTACCGAGCAGGCTTATGAAAATCCAATGTTTGTTGAAGATGTTGTCCGCAGGGTGGCAGAGCTGGCCAAGAAACATAGCGATATTTACTGGTTTTCGGTAAGTGCTGAAAGCTTTGAGTCAATTCATAAGCACAGCGCCTACGCCTTTATAGACAGCAATGAAATTTAATAATTCCTGTCAGATTCTGCATCCATTGACAGAGCCTGACAGGTCAATATATTTTGTGGCATAATATCTGTCTGCAGTTTAGTACTGCGATGCTGACAAAGATGAGGTTTTAGACACTGGCTGCGATTTCGGAAACAGAGGATTTCAATCCAGAATCATATTGACTAAATACAGAAATGCGAATAAATATTAATGGGTTATTTGTTAATTATTCAGCTAAAGGGATACGATCATGCCAGATGCTCACTTAAACAAAATATATGTCAGACCTGACAATACTGCTGTTTTAACCTGCCCCAAATGCGGCCACCAAAGAACTATTAATATCGACTCATTTAAGGAGCATAAGTCTACACTTAAAGTTAAGTGCGGGTGTCAGAATGTTTTTACCGTAAACCTCGAGTTCCGCAAGAGAGTTCGCAAAAGAACCCATTTACGTGGTACTTATGTCAATCATTCGCAGAATGAGTCCAGCGGCAATCTCGTAGTCACAAACATTTCAGTGTCCGGTCTGGAATTTACCAGTATAGATGTAGCCAATTTTAAAATAGATGACGAACTTACCATCGAATTCACCCTTGACGATGAACACCGGTCTCAAATAAAAAAAGAGGCAGTTGTCAGGGGCATCCGGCCAAAAGCAGTTGGATGCGAATTTCCCGGCTCCGGAGAGTATACCTTTGACGGCCCCCTGGGATTTTATATCAGGTCATAATGCCTCATTCAGGCATAACCTCAGTTCACTGAATCAATTTTTCCTGTTATTCTTTCTTTTTCTTGCAGAAATCTTTTATACTCCAGCTATTGAAACACACGAAATACTTGGTTGCTCCAAAACCATTTCAATATGACAGGTGACAAAATGAATAAACATCTCGTGCTTGTCGGTGGCGGCCATGCCCACATGGTAACCCTTAAAAACCTGAAAACCTTTATTGGCAAAGGACACAAGATTACAGTCATAGGTCCTTCGCCGTACCATTATTATTCAGGAATGGGACCGGGAATGCTAAGCCGGACCTACTCTCCTGATGATATTCGTTTTGCCACAGAGCATGTGGTAAAAAAACAGGGCGGCAATTTTGTCCTCGATAAAGTTACCAGGATTGATCCGAAAG
>JAFDCT010000164.1 GCA_019312695.1 Deltaproteobacteria bacterium
ATTCAGAGGATTTTCAGTTGGTTTTTTCATGATTTCGCTGTAAATTCTCCTGTATTGTCAACATGATATTCCTTTTAAAGGTGGTTGCATGGCTCAACAGTGTGATATCGGGCTCATCGGTCTGGCTGTAATGGGGCAGAACCTTGTACTGAACATGGCCGACCATGGTTTTGCCGTGGCTGCCTATAACCGGACCACAAGCAGGGTCGATGATTTCATTATCGGTCCTGCCAAGGGCAAAACGGTTCTTGGCTGTCGCAGACTTGAGGATTTGGTCCAAACCCTCAAGAAACCACGCATCGCCATGCTCATGGTCAAGGCCGGGGATCCTGTAAAACAGACGGTGGAGCAGCTTGCGCCGCTCCTGGAACCGGGTGACATCATCATAGACGGCGGCAACTCACACTTTCTTGACACTGAAGAACAGATCAGAAAACTGCAGGATTTGGGAATTCTCTATCTGGGTGCAGGTATATCCGGGGGTGAGGAGGGCGCCCGCTACGGGCCGAGCATCATGCCCGGCGGCACAGAAGAGGCCTGGCCCCTTGTCAGGCCCATCTTCCAGGCCATTGCTGCCAAGGTCGGCCCCAACAATGACATTCCCTGCTGTGAATGGGTCGGACCAGGCGGTGCCGGGCATTATGTCAAGATCGTGCATAACGGCATTGAATACGGTGATATGCAGCTCATCTGCGAGGCATACTCATTGTTAAAGGACGGTCTGGGGCTGAATAACGATACACTCTACGATGTCTTTGCCGAATGGAACCGGGGCGAGCTTGACAGTTATCTGATTGAGATCACCCGTGATATTTTTTCCGTGAAAGACGAAAAAACAGGCAACGCTCTTGTTGATATGATCCTGGACAGGGCTGGCCAGAAGGGCACCGGCAAGTGGACGAGCCAGCATGCCCTTGACCTTGGCGTTCCCACCACCCTCATAACAGAAGCAGTTTTTGCCCGAAGCCTGTCGGCCCTGAAGAAGAAAAGGGTAAGAGCGAGCAGAATGCTCTCCGGGCCGCAGGGAACCATTGCTGAATTCCGGTTGACTGCCAATAAAGATGAATTCATCGAGCAGGTCAGAAAAGCCCTTTTTGCCTCCAAGATCTGCAGCTATGCCCAGGGTTTTTTCCAGCTGCAGGCAGCTGCGGCAGAGTATGGCTGGGGTCTTGATTATGGCGAAATTGCCATGCTTTGGCGCGGCGGTTGTATCATCCGGGCAACATTTCTCGAGGACATCAAGGCAGCCTATGACCGTAATTCTGAACTGGAAAACCTGCTGCTTGACAAGTATTTTAAAGAGGCTGTAACTGCAAACCAGTCGGCCTGGCGCAGAGTGATCTGCACTGCAACGGAAATCGGCATCCCGATCCCGGCAATGGGTGCAGCTTTAAATTATTACGACTCTTACCGGTCGGAACGTCTGCCCCACAACCTGCTGCAGGCCCAGCGGGATTACTTTGGCTCGCACCGGTATGAGCGTGTGGATGAAGAAGGGAATTTTCATACGGATTGGGTTGGTAAGAGAAGGAAACCAGGTTAAAGGGAACTATAAAAAGAATTAATTAACCGCAGATTAACGCAGACAAAAACAAATTTTTGTTCAGCCGACATGGCTGAACAAAATGTTTCTCAAAATGGATATTAACGACATCACATATCAAGTCAGGGGTGCACTGTTTGAAATAAATAGTGTTCTTGGGCCTGGATTTCTGGAAAAGGTTTATGAGAACGCTTTGCTGATTGAGCTTCACAACAGGGGAGTGAAGGCAAAAAGCCAGGTGCCGATTAAAGTGAAGTATAAAGAAAGATTCGTTGGGGAATATATTGCTGATCTTTTTGTCTAGGAGAAAGTAATTGTCGAGTTGAAGACTGTGGATAATTTGAATAAAAATCACGAGGCTCAACTGCTAAACTATTTGAAAGCAACAGGAATACAAGTAGGATTGTTGGTAAATTTCAAGAAACCAAAGGTAGAAATAAAGAGAATGGTTTTAGATTTAAAGGAAAATAATGACAAATAATGTCTGGTCAAGTCGACCAGACATTATTTGTCTGCGTGTGTCGGCGGTTTAAAATAAAAATTTTCTTATGGATGCCATGGATATTTCTGATAAAACTATTGTCAGAGGTGATACAACCTCTCCGGGTGGGGCCTGTGAGTTTGTCACCCCGGATTTACTCTCACCCTGCACTTTAGTCATTTTCGGTGCTTCCGGCGATCTTACCGAAAGGAAACTCATTCCGGCATTTTACAGTCTTTATCTTGCCAACAGTTTGCCCGAACCCTTTACCGTTGTTGGCTGCAGCAGGACCACCATGTCCCATGACGGGTTTCGTGAAAAAATGAAGCAGGCTATTGCTGATGAGAGCAGGATTGATCTGGCTCAATGGGAGGGTTTTGCCGCAAAGCTTTTCTATAAGACCGTGACCTATGATTCTCTTGAGTCCTGCCAGGAACTGGCAGCCTACCTCCTTGACCTGGACGGTGAACAGAAGACCGGCGGTAACCGGATTTTTTACCTGGCAGTGCCGCCGACCCTCTACCCTGTCATTGCCCAAAAAATCGGAGAGGTAA
>JAFDCT010000165.1 GCA_019312695.1 Deltaproteobacteria bacterium
CCTTCAGGTTGATGCAGGCTTGACAATAGATACGATGCCCAATTCTTGCAAAATGAAACCGGAGAGGTTGAAACCCTGTTCTGCACAACTTCAAGCGGCGTTATATCGGCCAGGGCATGCAGGATACCTGAAGTCTGTTTTTCATGTCCCAGGCGGCCATCAAAATAAGCAACAACGGAAAGTGGCTTCATATGCATTGTTGTCGTTAATTGATAAAAACTTGCTGCCAACGGCAGCAGCTAAAAAAACAAAGTAAAAAAAATCTTTTCCGGGGCTCGAATCGTATACCATGCTCAATAAAGCAAATATAAATGCAGGATAAAAAGCTCTGCATTCAAAGAAAAAAAGCTGACTATGAATACTCTGTATTATGAGAATTTGCAATGAAGGGCTGAGGTATATTGCGGTCGCAGTATATGGTACAAGCTGCGACCGCACGTCTGATATTATCAGGCAGCACCTGTCAGTTGGGCCAGGTTGTCCCGGGCAAATTGAATGGATGGATCAAGCGACAGGGCAAGTTCAAAATACTTGATGGCTTCATCATTTCTTGCGAGTCGGCGATAGTTCACCCCCAGGTTGGCATAATCTATTGCCGAGGCAGGATTCAATTCAATGGTCTTGCTGAAGTGCGAGACTGCATTTTCATATTCTTCCAGTTTGAAATGGCAGAACCCCAGGAGGTTATGGATATCAGGCCTGGTATTATCAATTTCCGCACCCTTTTCAAGGATGGCAATGGCTTCCCGGTATTGCTCAAGCTCCTTGAGGCAGTTGCCGATATAGGAATAAATATAGGGCAGATCCTCCTCACTGGGATTCAGCTCAAGGGCTCGGTTGAAATGTTCAAGAGCCTCGTTCTGGAGACCAAGATTCAGGAGATTGCGGCCCAGATAAAATTCTATGTAGTAAGCATCCGGGAGCAGTTTCTGCATATTGAGCAGATGGGTATTGGACTCAATTGGGTCTTCAACTAGTTCAGCCATGAGTTTTGCGGCAAACAGCCCCGCATTCCTGCTTGTCGCTCTTTCCCTGAAATGCGCACCTGGAATAATAGTATAGATGGAAGGCATTTTCAGCTGCGGATGCCTGGTATTAACTATAAAAACTTCCATATCGAGTTTCTCAAGAGCAGCCAGACAGTTTTCAACTTCGGTTTTCATATTATCGCTGGTGAGATCAGGGAGATCCTGCAGATCTATTTCAGGCCCGTTTAAAAGATAGTCAACCTCATCCATGGCCAAAGGTTTCGGCAGCCCGCTGGCTACATAATTTGCATGGGTATTGAAATCGCCGGCAAGCTGGGCCACTTCCGTCAGTGCTCTGATAAGAGCCTTTTCAGGATTCGGGGTAGTTCCAGCTGTCCAAACAATTTCACTCATGACCGGAAAGGTTGACGGATCAATACAAAGAGCACTGATTGTCGGTACACCTGTATCGAGAGTAAAATCATTGAGGTATACCTTGATACCGTTGCGGGTGAATTTCTCTATCAGTTCACGGGAAACAGGATCTTTGGCTGATTCAAGCCTGATACGGGGCACCGGTCTTTTTTCATGGCTCACTACCGCACAGACATGACGCTCAATTATCTCACAAATACCCTGACTGATGGATTCTTCATAGGAATTACCGTTAGACGGTCCGTTGAATTCGTTGATGACGTAGAACCATGAAAATGGTATCAACACCTCTTCATTTCTGTTCAGGTTGGTGGCCCAAGTCCACTTGATGGGAATATCAGCCAGGAGCTTGGCAAGCATTTCCTCCTGCATGGTCTCATCATGAACAGACTGGAGCAGTCTTCTGATTGGCAGTATATTATAGCCTGCAGCCTGCAGTTCAGGATAGGTTCCTGTAATAAAATTATCGGGATTTTTAATATAACTGAAAAAACTGAATCGTTCACCCAACTCCATGCAGGCACTGGCCTGGGACTGCTCAGGAGTACTTCCCTTACCCATCTGTTTCTTGTTGCCGATTACTTCCCTGGCATCTTTGCCGGTGATGCTGAAGTAAATGGGGATGTCAAGCCTACCATTATCAATGCGGCGTACTTCTTTTAAAATATCGAGGTCAACCTCTGCAAGACGCTCCTTAAAGCGTTTGATGGTCTCTGCCGGCGAAAAGACCTTATCCTGATCATAGGTATATGTTTTGTAGCAGTCCTGTAAATGAATTGGTTTGGGTTCCATCATTGCTTCTCCATAATTGTGCTAAAAAAATTCACATAAACTACATGTTTTTTTCATAGGTTTTACTGTAATTAAAACCATGTTGAAGTGATTAAGGGTTTCAGAAAAACAGCATTGAGGGCTACGACTGTTTAAATATCACAGTGGTATGCAACTGGAGCTTTTAAAAGCAACCTTTTTACACCATGGAGACTATCTCGGCCACCTTTTTTTGCCAGAGGCTGCCATGTCCGGCCAATTTTGCAATTCTGGACATTTCACCTGATATTACAAGCTCAATCTCAAGACGTTCGGCCGGCATGTGACTTCCAAGCCTTTCCGGCCACTCGATGACAGTCACTCCGCTGCCAGAAAAATATTCGGGAAATCCGAGTGATACTATCTCCTCCTCGCCCGAAAGTCTGTAGAGGTCCATGTGATATAAAGGTATTCTTCCCTTGTATTCATGCAGGAGGCTGAAAGTGGGACTGGTAATATATATACGCGGGTCAATACCAAGTCCCCGGCCAATAGCCTGGGTTAAGGCGGTTTTTCCTGCTCCCAGGGGCCCCTGCAGGGTAATGATATCCCCAGGTTCTACAATTTTACCCAGTATTTTGCCTAACTCTTCAGTTCGTTTTATTGTTGAAAGCTCAAGAGATAACATGAGAAGGTCCCAAAAAACGGGTGGGGGTTTAAGCTAAAGGCAGGGAAACGGTCACGGTCGTCCCTTTGCCCACGATACTGGAAAACCGTATACTCCCTCTATGTTCATCAATTATCTTGTAGGCCAACGCAAGACCGAATCCGGTTCCATCAGATTTTGTTGTGAAATACGGATCAAGGACCTTGTCAAGCTCATCCTGCGGTATGCCACACCCGGTATCTAGCACCTCTAGTACCAAGACATTTTCTTCCGTATTGTGAGACACGGAGACCTTTAACTCTTTACCTGCTGCAGATTGTTCCATGGCCTGTAAACCGTTGAGATAGAGATTGAGTAATACCTGGTTAACCTTGTCCTTATCAACTGAAATTAAGGGAAGGTCAGGTTCGACACTTAAGGATATATTTACACCCAGAGCCTTGGCATCGCTGCTAATCAGCTTCAACGACAGATCGACGATCTCACCCAGATCGACAGCCTCTTTTCGAAGGGCCGCAGGACGGGCATAGTTTAAAAGTTCGCTAATGCTCCTGTTCAGTCTTTCTGCCTCCTGAACCAGAAGATTCGAGGCTTCATGCTCTCTGCTGCCTTCCTTAAATCTTGAACCGAGAAGGGTTGCAAATCCTTTAATGGAACTTAAGGGATTCCTCACCTCATGGGCAACTCCGGCAGCCATCTTGCCAAGGGCTACCAAACGGTCATGCCTCTGTACTTCTTTTTCCAGTCTTTTAAGTTCTGACAGGTCATACATTAGCAATACCCGGCCCATGAAAGCCGAATACTGATTATAGACAGGCAGTGAACTCAGGTGCAGCGAATAGTGGATATTATCACCACCGGTTACTATTACATTCCTGTCCGTCATTTCATCTTTTTGATCCTGCAGCACAAAAAAACGGGCAACTTCTGGTGGCAAAACATCCCCAGGTTTTCCATTTCTGACTGAATCGACATTTTTACCTGTCATGGCAGCCGCCTTTGAATTGAATGTAATTATCTTGCCATTTTGATCCGTGGCAATAATTCCGACCGGCAACCTGGAAATCAAAAGACCGGTAAAGGCCTGGACCCTGTTAAGTGCATCCTGTGAGATACTATAACTCTGGGCAGCCATCAAGGATATCCAGCCTCCCAAGCCTATAAGCAGTAGGGTAAGAGACATGAATATCATCTGGTAGCGATATCTGCGGACTGTATTCTCCAGCTCGGTCATATCCAGACCGACAATGATGAACTGCGGATGTGATTCTGACCCGAGTGTTGAAAGGTGCCAACTGTCAGGTGGCACATCTCCCTGGAATTGCTGATCTGGTTGGAGGGGGTACTGTTGTTTGAATTGTTCCCGCCATCTCCGGAGTCCTCCCCTGCCCCTAAAAGGGGCAAAGGGCCCCAGAACCTCAAATACTTTGTACTTTGCTGCCGGCAGTCTTATTATATGAAAGGTCCCACCCGGGTCTGCCTTATTTAAAATTTCAAAATCACGCTGGATAGTTGTTCCAACCTTCTCCGGATCGCTGTGGACCATAACCTTACCCGAAACCTCAATTACAGCAATATAGTGAATGTCCGGGGATTCGGAAGCCTGTTCAATGAGCCGCTGGGTTTGGGCTACACTGCTGTTTTCAGGTATATTCATACCCATCATGCTCCCCATCATGCCGGTCATCATTGAAGCCCGCATACCTGCTTCCACAAAACGGACTATGGCTTCGCCCTTGCGAAACAGTCCCGTGGTCAGCATGCCCCTTTCACGTTTTATGTTATTGGCAGCGAAAATAACAATAATGAGAGAAAGCAGGCCGATCGCTGCAGCAAGCAGCCAGGGCGAGATAAACATCAGGTGTGTTTTTTTAAAAAAGCGATCTTTCATCTTCATGTTCATATAGTAAGGCAATATCAATGATAAACAAGCTTCTCGATTATCTGTTTTTATTTTCGGATATTGCCTTTTTTAAAGCAGCCGCATGCACATCACCGGCATAATGCAGTGGACTTTTGCTGGATATGGGATCAAAAGCACTCGGGTCAGCATAGCAGATATACTGGACCTCTCGGGCCAGGGTTGAGATTGCCTCCTCCAAAGGCAAACCGATGACCCTGGCAAGCACATCCCAGGTGGCTCCGCAGGGTGCTCCTCTTTTGACCTCAATGGATGCTATGCGGCCATTCTCAACTTCCACGCTGTATTCCGGCAGGCCAAACTGTCTGCCGTAATTACCCGCAGCCTGCAGGCGTCCAAGCCCGCATCAGGTAAAAGGCGTCATTGCATCTGCGTGTTTCTTTCCTGAAGCGATTACCGGAATATTTTTTTTCTTGCATACCTTGGCGAGATGGGCTGAAAGATCTGGATGTTTCAAGAAATCCAGGACCAGATCTGCACTGAAATCATCCGGTATGTAATGCTCAGGATCATCGACGATTTCAGGCAGGCTTTCCTCAAGATTGTAGCGCCGGCTGATTTCCAGACCAGTCCCATGTTCGGTGATACCCTGGATCTTCTTTTCGCCAGAGCCGTGTTCTTCAAATACTACTATTTTAAAGAGTTTCAATATTTTTTCCCTTTTATTCTTTATGAAAAAAATCCCAGATCTGTCCGGCCAGTTCCGGCCCGATACCATTAACAACTGCAAGTTCTTCACACGATGCTTTTTTAATCCTTGCCAGACTACCCAGTGTCTTCAAAAGTTTCTTCCTTCTTGAGGGACCGACTCCCGGTATACTGTCCAGTTCTGAAACTAAAGCTTTTTTATTGCGTAACCTGCGATGGAAGGTAATGCCGAATCTATGTGCCTCATCCCTCACCTGCATAAGAAAAAAAAGTACCGGTGAGTGTTGTGCAAGGCTTATTGGATTTTTCCTGCCCGGCCGAAAAACCTTATCAGATTTTTTTTCCTTGGACTTGGCAATAGCAACCAATTCTACCCGATCCAGTAACCCCTTTTCCTTTAAAACACTCCGGGCAATATTAAGATGTCCTTTGCCGCCGTCAATTACCAGCAGATTTGGAAGTTCTACCAGTTTGTCTTCTCCGGTTAGACGCCTGTTAAGCACCTC
>JAFDCT010000166.1 GCA_019312695.1 Deltaproteobacteria bacterium
GGTCTTGAGCAGGTTGATGCCGGGTTTTACCCGGTTGTCAAAGTTGAAACGGAACATAACGGCAAGGTGCTAGAACGGGTCCCTTATTTCCCTTTCGGCACTGATGATCATGAGCGGATAAATGTCCTTATAGCCAAGCTCCTGGCAAAGCAGGCTGGCGAATCGCAATAACATTTACAGATCGGTGAAGATTTTTGTGGCAGCAGTTACATAATACTCATATCAACGTCAACAGCCGGGCTTTGCCCCTTGATTTCGCAGGTAACAGTTCAAGAGATTGATAAACAGAAATCATGAGAGACAGCAAAAGGGGTGCTTCTGTCCGACATCTAAAAATCAGGATCAACCAATCCTAGTTTTATGGCAAACCTGCTAAGCTCAACAGGGGACTTTAAGCCGAGTTTTTCCATAATATTGGCCCGGTGGGATTTTACAGTGCTGGTGCTGATGCATAAGGTTTCTGTAATCTGTTTGGTTGTAAATCCCTCTGCAATCAGCTGGAATACCTCACGTTCCCGATTGGACAGAGTTTCATAGCGCTTTTCCCTCGTCTGCTTCTTCTGTGGGGCCAGATAGGCATCTTCAACCTTTTGCGAAATTGAAGGACTCATTATTGTCTCATTCTTCATAGCTGCTCTGATTGCCTTTATGATATCCTGTCCGCTGGAGTCTTTCAGCAGATAACCGGAAACTCCTGTCTCCAAAAGCTCATGAATATAATGCTCATGCGAATACATGGACAGGATCAGGATTTTGCAACCCGGCAGGCTTTTACGCACTCTCTTGGCTGCCTCTATGCCATTCAACAGAGGCATGGCAATATCCATGATTATGATATCGGGAGCAAGTTCAAGTGCCTTGTCAACAACAGCCTGGCCGTTGACCGCCTCACCGACAACTTTCAGGTCCGGCTGCTCTTCCAGCAACCGTGCCATGCCTTGCCTGACAATTGTATGGTCGTCGGCAAGCAGGATCCTGATTGGCCTGTTCATTTACTTTGCTCCCCAGATAGAGGAATTTCGATACGTATCCTGGTCCCCTCCCCTGGCCTGCCCTTGAGTTGAAAAGCCCCTCCAAGCAAAAGGGTCCTTTCCCGCATGCCGATCAGGCCCAGACTTCTTTTATCATGGTTTTCTATTTTTCCGTCAAATCCTATCCCATCATCCTCAGCAGTAAAAATAAGTTTGGGGTAGCTCTTGATAATTTTACAATGAAAAGTTTCGGCCCCGGAATGTTTCAGGGTGTTGGTAAGGGCCTCCTGGCTGAAACGGTAGAGTGCCGTTTCCAGCCGCTTGTCCATTCGCCGATCAAAACCAATCATATTGAAATGTATGTCCAAACTGGAACGGTCCTGAATTTCCTTGAAATAAAGCTTGAGCGCGGGTTCCAGTCCAAGATCGCTCAACAGGGTTGGATGCAGCCTATAGGAAAGATGTCTGATTTCAGAGGATGTCCGCAACAGCATTCTCCTGATTTCATGTAAATCACTATGCAGGTCACTCTTTTCATCCGGAACTTTCTGTTCCAGCCTGTCCAGGCCCAGTTTGACTGCTGTGAGAGACTGTCCTGCCTCGTCATGGAGTTCACGGGCAATACGCAGCCGTTCTTCCTCCTGGGACTGAAACAGTTTTTCGGTTAAACGCCTCAATTCATAGCGATGCTGCCGGATTGTTTCCATCAGTTTGGCATTTTCTATTGCATTGCCGAGCAAATTGCACAGGGAGCTAAGCAGGTGTTGTTCCTGGACGCTTAATATTTTTGAAGTACTTGATTCAAATCCGAAAAAACCGACTGTTTTTCTTTTTGATGTTATGAGATAGCATGTCAGCCACCGTGAAGGTTCATTCCCAACTGTATAGCGAACCTGAAACGATGGAAAAGAAGTCTCCGGCTCAAGTTCTATCTTCTTTTGAACCAGATATTCCATCAGCAATGTATCTTTGAATTCAACCTGTGTAGGTTTTTCCCGGGTAGCTTCAGGCAAGCCGAATCCAGCTCTCATGGTCGTTGTGTTGCCCTCATCGTCAAATAGAAAAATTCCGCCTTTTTGGACAGATAAGATTTTGCGAACTCTTTCCAGGGTAACATTCAAAATATGGTCCAGGTCCATGGTAAAATTGAGTACCACGGCTATGCTGTTCAGTATGGAAAGCTCCCTGTTGCGCAGTCGAATTATTTCTTCCGCCTGCCTGCGCCTGGTAATATCCTTGATAATTCCCTCATATTCGACGCCGCCTGTTTCCGGGTTTTCATAGCGACGGCTGGAAACAAGTGCATGGATGGGCGATCCGTCGTATCTGCAAAAATCGACTTCAAAATCCTTTACATATCCTTCCCGGTTGATGAGATCGATAAATTTTTGCCTATCCTTGATATTCTTATAAAGCCTGTTAGCCTGACCTGCTTTCAGCAGCTTTTCCTTGGAGGGATACCCCATCATATCAACACCGGCCTGGTTAACATCCAGAATATTGCCCTCCAGCGTTGAGGTATAAATCATGTCATGGCTGCCTTCAAATATACGTCTGTACTTTTTCTCACGTTTGACTACTTCTTCCTGTAAAATTTTTAATTCGGTGATGTCTTTAAATATCTCAAGGCCTCCCAAGACCTCTCCCTGTTTGTTCCTGAAAGCAGAAGTCGAACAGATAACAGGAATTTTCCTGCCGCCGATATCAGTAATTTCATACTCCTGATTATGGACATCAATACCTTCGTTAATTACCTGCCTGAGAGCATTACCCGAGCCAATACCAGTAATTTTGAATACATCGTCACAATACATGCCGACTGCATCCTCGGCATGAAAACCGGTAATTTTTTCAGCTGCTGGATTGAAATAATTTATGCGCCAGTCCTTATCAAAGGTAAAAAGACCGTCTGGAATCCTGTTTAGAATTTCGACAAAACTTTCTTCTTTCTGAAATTGCTGCTCAAAAGTTTTTCTGTTGGCATTCCGCAGCTGTTCCGAA
>JAFDCT010000167.1 GCA_019312695.1 Deltaproteobacteria bacterium
ATGCGGTTGGGTTCCCATGAAGCCGAAGAAGTACCTGCGATTCCCACAGGAGCATTGAGTCTTGATATTGCAACTGGTGTCGGCGGCATCCCTGTGGGCAGAGTGACTGAGATTTACGGCCCTGAGTCTTCCGGGAAAACAACTCTGGCTCTGCACATAATTGCCGAAGCGCAAAAGCGTGGAGGAACTGCCGCTTTTATTGATGCTGAGCATGCCTTGGACGTATCCTACGCAAGCCGGCTCGGTGTGGATGTTGATGACCTGTTGGTTTCGCAGCCTGATTACGGAGAACAGGCCCTTGAAATTGCACAGGTCCTTATCAGCAGTAACGCGGTTGATGTTATTGTAATTGATTCCGTTGCAGCCCTTGTTCCCCGGGCAGAGATAGACGGCAATGTCGGTGACCAGCATGTCGGCCTGCAGGCAAGGCTCATGTCCCATGCCTTGCGGAAATTCACCGGCATTTTAAAACGCAGCAATACAGCCCTTGTCTTTATTAACCAGATCCGTATGAAGATCGGGGTCATGTTCGGAAACCCTGAAACGACGCCGGGCGGCAATGCCCTGAAATTCTATAGTTCATTACGCTTTGACATTCGAAAAATTTCTTCATTAAAGGACGGGCAGGAAGTCATCGGCAACCGTACCAGGGTGAAAGTGGTTAAGAACAAGGTAGCACCGCCGTTCAAGATGGCGGAATTTGATATTATTTATGGCGAGGGGATTTCCAGGGTCGGCGATCTGCTGGATCTTGCTGCTGCCCAGGATATCGTTGAAAAAAGTGGTGCCTGGTACTCCTATGAAGGCGAACGAATCGGCCAGGGCAGAGAAAATGCCAAGACGTTCCTGAAAGAGCATCCGGACATAACGGATGATATTGCCCGGAAGGTACGGATGGGTTTCGGGCTGCCTGTTAAAGAAAAAACCAGGAAGGACGCTGATTAGCTTTTTTCGGTACCATCATTGTAAGAAACTATTTGCAATAACCATCAATATTCATATCAAAATCAAATAGCTACACAAGTAAAGCCAATCTGTTACCTGGTTTATCAGATTTAACAATATGGCGGGCGGCTTGAATAATCAGGATTTTTGCTTGAGATCAAGAAATGTGAAAAATTTTACCGCAGGCAAATATTTAATATTCCTAGGATATATTTTTTTGCATGCCACAGAGATTGAGTAAAAAGACTACTATACAAGATGCCCTAATCCTCAAAGCCTTTCGGATTCATAGTCTGCCAGCGCCAGGTATCCTCGCACATCGCAGCAATATCCCTGGTTGCCTTCCAGGACAATTCCCGCTCAGCCATTGAGGCATCTGCATAGCAGCTGGCAATATCACCGGGCCTTCGCGCCACAATTCTGTAGGGAATTTTTTTTCCTGCCGCCTCAGCAAAGGCATGTACCATCTCAAGAACTGAATAGCCTTTGCCGGTGCCCAGGTTATAGGTGACCAATCCCGGCTTCTCAGCAAGCTTTTCCAGGGCCTTCATATGACCGTTGGCCAAATCCATGACATGGATATAGTCCCTGACCCCTGTTCCGTCAGGTGTCGGGTAATCATTACCGAAAATCTGCAGTTCGGTCAATTTTCCAACCGCCACCTGGGCTATATAGGGCACCAGGTTATTGGGAATACCTCTGGGGTCTTCACCTATCCTGCCGGAAGGATGAGCGCCAACCGGGTTGAAATACCGGAGCAGTGCTATATTCAATTTCGGATCGGCCTGATACAGATCCCGCAGGATCTGCTCCAGCATAATCTTACACCAGCCATAAGGATTTGAGGCCTGCAGGGGAAAATCCTCTGTTATGGGAAGCGAGGCTGGATCACCATATACAGTGGCGGAAGAACTGAAGACAAAATTTCTGACACCATGGTTCGCCATTACCTCAAAAAGCACCAGGGAGCCTATTATATTATTTTTATAGTACTGCAAAGGCATGGCAACAGATTCACCCACTGCTTTTAAGCCGGCAAAATGGATGACAGCATCAACCTGAGACTTTTGAAAAACAACTTCAAGGGCTGTTTTATCAAGCAGGTCTATCTTATGAAAGAGCAGTTTTTTTCCGGCAATCTCCTCAATGCGCCTGATCGATTCCTCCCGGCTGGTGACAAGACTGTCAACCACAATCACTTCATGGCCGGCCAGCAATAAATCCACACAGGTATGGCTGCCTATATACCCTGCTCCCCCTGTAACAAGTACTTGCATTAATGTTTCTCTCTATTGATCACGGATTGATAAAATTTTTTCTTCATATTAGATATAAATATAATAAACACAATGAGCTATAATCTTTTATAATAGCATCTTTGACAAAAGATAGCCAAGTTTCCTCGAAATGGGTATAGAGTTTTTACAAGTAAAAAATAAATTCGCAAGGAGGAGATCATGCCCTATGTCAACATCCGTCTAGCAGGTAAACTGGACAGGCAGCAGAAAGAGGAGATATGCCGCGGCGTAACAGATGTGATAGCCAGGGCAGCAAACAAGCCCAAGGATTCTATCCTCATTTTCATAGATGAAGACCAACACGAGAACATTGCGCAAGGCGGGAAGCTGCTGCAAAAGCCCAAGTAAAATCTGCCCTATATGACTGCAGACATTAAAAGGAAGATCGACAAACTTCGCGAGCAGATCAACTTTCATGCCCACCGCTATTACGAACTGGATGATCCCCTGGTAGCTGACAGTGAGTATGATCAACTCTTTCAGGAACTTCTGAAACTGGAAGAGCTCTATCCTGAACTGATCACGCCGGATTCTCCGACGCAAAGGGTAGGCGGCATTCCCCTGGCGGAATTTAAGCCCGTCCGCCACAC
>JAFDCT010000168.1 GCA_019312695.1 Deltaproteobacteria bacterium
AGTGTCAAGCAAAAAAGACCTATCACTTACCCACTGTTCCATGGGGTTTTTACTTTATATAAGGGGCACCGTTAACTGTGAAGATCTGCTATATAAATCTACACTCAAGAACTATTCTCAAACTGTGAAGATGTACAAAGGATATATTAACCCTGCCATTTTGGTGGGGTTTTTTATTGCCCTGTAATCGGTTTCATTTAGTTATTTCTACTAGCATTTCTTGATAATGATTGTTATGTTTTTTGGTTGCCTAAAAGGGCTTCGGGATTTATTGTTTTTTATGCTGGAAAATTGTAACTGTTTTGTAACTGTTAAGAGGCTCCGAGTAACAACCAACAAATATCCGACAGATATTAAGGTGCTGGTTATCCCTTGTTATTAAAGAAAAAAGCGGAAACCCTCTGCTAGAGAGAGCTTCCGCCTTATTCGTTTTTCGGACTCAGGATCCAGCGCACTAGCGTGCATGGGGGGTCAACTCCCCCCTCTCGCACCACCTGAATTGGTGTCTGCAATATATCTTTAATATTTATTACAGATAATAATCCTAAATAGTTAATTAATTTTATTGAGAAAAGGAAGGTACTTGATGCAGGTTACTGTGAATGAGGTTGGAGGTTTGACCAAAAAATTGAAAATCGTGCTTCCCAAGGAGGAAGTATCCAAAGAACTTGATGCCGGGTTCAGCAAGATAAAAAATGAAGCCAGAATTAAGGGATTCAGGCGGGGAAAGGTGCCACGTCATATCCTTGAAAGAACCTATGGCCAGCAGGTACGAGCCGAGGTTGCCGAAAAGCTGGTTCAGGCAACCTATTTTGATGCGGTAGAGAAGGAAAAGCTGGATGTAGTAGTACATCCTGAGATCAAAACTCCGGTCTTTGAAGAAGATGGCAGTTTTTCGTATGAAGCAGAAATTGATACCCGTCCGCAGTTTGAATTGCATGGCTATAAAGGAATAGAGATTGAAAAAGAAGAAGTTGCGGTTACTGAAGATGAGATTGATTCAGAGATAGAAAAACTGCGCAAGGAAATGGCTCCGCTTCGCAATGTGGAAGACAGGCCAGTCCAGGAAAGCGATATAGCCATTGTTGATTTTGACGGCTACCACGAAGGGAAGCAGATGCCACAGGTCCATGGGGAAAATGTAAATGTCGATGTCGGCACAGGACGGCACGGGGAGGAATTCGAAAACAAACTTATCGGCATGAAAAAATTGGAGGACTCATCATTTGAAGTCGATTTTTCAGCTGATGCGCCCAATCCTGTTTTAGCAGGCAAGAAAGTAGAGTTTAGAATCAAGGTAAATGATATAAAGGAACGGGTTCTTCCGGAGATTGACAATGAATTTGCTAAGGATGTCGGTGAAGAATTTAATTCACTTGATGCCCTGCGCAGCCATATACGGGAAAAAAGACAGGCAGAAAAAGAAGAGGCTATGGAGAGCATCATCTCAGACAGTATCATGTCCAAGCTGATCGAGGCAAACCAGTTTGAAGTGCCCTCACGCCTTGTGCAGCATGAGATTAATGAATACATTAAACAAACAGAGGATACCCTTAAACGCGGAGGCCTGTCTCTTGAAGCAGCCGGTATTAATCGGGCCGAAGCGGAAGAGCGCTACCGTGAAACAGCAATAAAAAGAGTACGGGGTGATTTTATCCTGAAAAAGATAGCAGAACTTGAAGATATTAAAGTACTGGATGAAGATTTAAATGACGGGTTTGCCAGGATTGCAAAACAGTACAATATGACTGTTCCTGAAGTTAAAGGATATTTTAAGAGCCGGGATGATATGCTGCCTTTTATCAACGAGCTTTTAAACGAAAAGATTCTGAAGTTTTTGCACGCAGAAGCAAATTTTGTCCCTGTAAGCGCTAGAGCCGAAAACAACGATACTTCCGACACCGAAACAGAAGAGGCTGAGGAAAAAACTGACAACACAGAAACATCAGGAGAATAGGCATGAACCTCATTCCCATGGTAGTTGAGCAGAGCCCTCGGGGTGAGAGGGCCTATGATATATATTCACGCCTGCTGAAAGAGCGCATCATTTTTCTGGGTACGCCGGTCACTGATGAGATTGCAAGCCTTATAATCGCCCAGATGCTTTTTCTTGAGGCAGAGGATCCGGATAAGGATATCACTTTTTATGTCAATTCCCCGGGTGGCGTTGTTACGGCCGGTCTGGCCATATATGACACCATGCGTTATGTGCGCTGTGATATTGCTACACTGTGCATGGGACAGGCTGCCAGCATGGGAGCGCTTTTGCTCGCTGCCGGCACCAAGGGCAAACGCTACGCCCTGCCAAATTCAAGGATTCTTATCCATCAGCCCATGGGGGGCTTCCAGGGCCAGGCTACCGATATTGATATCCACGCCCAGGAAATATTGCGTATGCGTAATGATCTTAATAAGATACTTGCATTGCATACCGGCCAAAATATTCGTAAGATCAAGAAAGATACCGAACGTGATTATTTTATGAATGCTGAAGAATCTAAAAAGTATGGTATAATAGATAAGGTTCTTGTAAAAAGGGCTAAGTCAGATGAGGAGAGCGAATCGTGACAAAGAAGAACAATGATGGTGATACTACCTGTTATTGCTCCTTTTGCGGAAAAAGCCAGGAGGATGTTGCCAAGCTCATTGCCGGCCCGGCTGTATACATTTGTGATGAATGTATAGAACTGTGTAATGAGATTGTCCTGGAAGGCATTACTCCTGATGAAAGCGGTACTCATGAAAAACAGGTTTTACTTAAGCCTATTGACATCAAGAAGCACCTTGATGACTATGTGATTGGCCAGGAATATGCCAAGAGGGTCCTGGCTGTCGCAGTCCATAACCATTACAAGCGGATAGATGCCCTGAGCCGTGGTGAAGAAAACCAGGTAGAACTCCAGAAAAGCAATATTATTCTCATCGGTCCGACGGGCAGCGGCAAAACTTTGATGGCCCAGACTTTGGCCAAGATCCTCAATGTTCCCTTTACCATGGCCGATGCCACAACACTGACAGAAGCAGGCTATGTTGGTGAGGACGTTGAGAATATCCTGGTCAGTCTCCTGCAGGCTGCGGACTATGATGTCAAAAGGGCAAGCCGCGGCATCATTTATATTGATGAGATTGACAAGATTGCCCGTAAAACAGACAGCCCTTCCATTACCAGGGATGTTTCGGGCGAAGGCGTTCAGCAGGCATTACTCAAGATCATTGAAGGTACCATAGCGAGCGTACCTCCCAAGGGTGGTCGTAAACACCCCCAGCAGGAACTGGTAAAAATTGATACCAGCAATATATTGTTTATTTGCGGCGGAGCATTTGTCGGGCTTGATAAAGTGATCAAAAGACGGACAGGTACCAAGTCCATGGGTTTCGGCGCCAAGGTTGTCAGTTCCGAGCATAAGAAGGATAGTGATTATCTGGCTCTGATTCAATCCGAAGACTTGCTGCATTTTGGGTTGATTCCAGAATTGATGGGCCGGCTGCCGGTTATAGCCACCATGCAGGAACTTGATGAAGATGATCTTGTACGCATTCTGCGTGAACCCAAAAATGCCCTGACCAAACAGTATGAGAAACTCTTTGAGTTTGATAATATACGGCTGCGTTTTACCGAGGGAGCCTTGCGGGCAATTGCCCGTGAAGCACTCAAGCGGCAGGCAGGTGCCCGTGGACTGCGCTCCGTCATGGAAAACGCTATGCTCGATGTAATGTATGAGCTGCCCTCAGAACCTACTGCCCGTGAATGTGTAATAAGCGAGCAGGTCATTGTAAGCGGGGACTACCCGGTAGTCCTTTTTGAAAATTCAGAAAAAAAGAAGAGCGCGTAAAGCGATAAATTTAGTTATGAGTGATTTAGAAAACAAAATATATCCCTTAATGCCGCTGCGGGACATCGTTGTTTTTCCGTACATGGTGGCACCACTGGTTGTCGGACGCCAGAAGTCCATTAAGGCACTTGAAAGTGCCATGGCCAAGAAAACGGAGATCTTCCTGGTGACTCAGAAGGATGCCAATGAAGACGAGCCTCAGCCGGAAGCACTGCACAGTGTCGGGACCATTGCAGTTGTCATGCAATTACTGCGGCTGCCGGATGGCACCATAAAAGCACTGGTGGAAGGTAAGAAACGCGGCCGGATAGTTTCCTTTCATCCCCAATTAAATTTCCTGGCTGCCGAGATAGATGAGACACCTGAAACAGACGATGACGGTCCGGAAATTATCGCCTATATGCGGGAGATTAGGACAGCCTTTGAAGAATACATCAAGACAAACAAAAAGGTGCCCAAGGAAGTACTGAAATCCCTTGGAACAATTACCGATCCATCGCGTTTCGTTGATGTCGCAGTTTCTCATCTGCCCCTGCAGACTCAGGAAAAACAGGAGATCCTGACAGTTTTTTCAGTGATGGACCGCTTGCAGTCCACCCTTGAGTTTATCCAGCGTGAAATTGAGATAGCCAAGCTTGAGTACACAATCCGTTCCCGGGTGAAAAAGAAGATGGAGAAAACCCAGAAGGATTATTATCTCAATGAGCAGATGCGCGTTATTCAACAGGAAATGGGTGGCGGTGATGAAGACGGCACCGGGCTTGCCGAACTTGAAAAAGCCATCAGAGAAAAAAAACTGCCCAAGCATGTCTCGGCCAAGGTGACGCAGGAGTTTAAAAAGCTGAAATTCATGCAGCCAATGTCTGCTGAGGCCACCGTTGTCAGGAATTATATTGACACCATTCTCAGCCTGCCATGGTATGAAAAAACCGAGTCAAAAATTGATATAAATGAAGCCGAGGACATCCTTGAGGAAGACCATTACGGCTTGAAAAAACCCAAGGAAAGGATCATTGAATATCTTGCCGTCCAGGCCCAGGTTGAAAAGATAAAGGGGCCGATCCTATGTCTGGTGGGGCCTCCGGGTGTCGGTAAAACATCTCTCTGTAAATCCATTGCCCGGGCGATGGACCGAAAATATATCCGTCTTTCTCTTGGTGGTGTCCGGGATGAAGCTGAAATAAGAGGGCACCGGCGTACTTATATAGGGGCGCTGCCGGGCAAGATCCTGCAGTCAATGCAAAAGGCCAAGGTTATAAATCCGCTTTTCTGCCTTGATGAGGTCGACAAAATGAGCATGGATTTTCGGGGTGACCCTGCATCTGCGCTTCTTGAAGTCCTGGATCCAGAACAGAATCATTCATTCAATGACCATTACCTTGATCTTGATTATGACCTCTCTGATATATTCTTTGTAACAACGGCTAATAACCTCCATTCCATCCCTCCGCCTTTGCAGGACCGCATGGAGATTATCAAGCTTGACGGCTACACTGAAGAGGATAAACTCAAAATCGCTCAGGGGTTTCTTGTTCCTAAACAGCTTGAGGCAAACGGTTTCAAAACCGAAGATATCATCTTCAACGAAAGGAGCATCCAGGAGATTATCAGAAGATACACCAGGGAGGCCGGCGTGCGAAACCTTGAACGCAATATTGCCTCTGTGTGCCGTAAGGTAGCCCGGGAAAGGTTAAAGAAAAAAGAGACTGAGAAAAAGTACAGGATTACCGCTAAAACCATTCACCGCTATCTGGGTATTCCCAGGTTCCGTTATGGTCTGGCAGAAGAAAAGGATGAAGTCGGCCTCTCAACCGGTCTTGCCTGGACAGAGGTTGGCGGCGAACTGCTGCAGATTGAAACTACCCTGATGCCGGGCAAGGGTAAATTGACTATAACCGGTAAACTTGGCGATGTTATGCAGGAATCGGCCCAGGCAGCTCTAAGTTATGTGCGCTCCAGGGCCCTGCGTTTGGGATTGCTGCCTGATTTCTACCAGAAGCTTGATATTCATGTCCATGTTCCGGAAGGAGCTATTCCCAAGGATGGTCCCTCGGCAGGCATTACCATTGCAACCTCAATGGTTTCAGCGCTTTTAAAAATCCCTGTCCGGCGTGATATCGCCATGACCGGGGAAATCACTCTGCGGGGCCGGGTACTGCCCATCGGCGGCTTAACGGAAAAACTGCTGGCAGCCCGCCGGGGTAATATGAAACATGTTCTGATACCCGAGGAAAATGAGCGCAACCTGAAAGAGGTGCCGGTAAGGGTGCGCAAGTTGCTGAAGATAGAACTGGTGGACCACATGGACGAAGTGCTGCAGAAAGCACTGGTAGTCAAGGAAGGCGCATCACTTTTCACCGAAGTGCCTATCGACTCTGTTAGTGCTGAAATAACTGCCTCTGTCCATAATGTACCCCATTGAAAAATAAGGGATTTCCATAATTTTTTGTCGGTCTCGTAACAAGCACACGATGGCCAGGTATTGTATCTGTAATTAAATGTTATTTTTTAGGCCCTGGAGTGATCGCGAGACTTTTTATGATCGTATCTTTTTGCTTGACTTCATCGAGGTCTAACTGGTATTAAAACGCTTCCATTCATGGAGGGCGGGTAGCTCAGTTGGGAGAGCATCGGCCTTACAAGCCGGGGGTCACAGGTTCAAGCCCTGTTCCGCCCACCACCATAAAAATGAAGATTGAACATTGAAGATTGAAGATTTAAAATAATTTTCGATATTCAATTTATCAAATCTTCGATGATATTGCGGGGTCGTAGTTCAGTTTGGTTAGAACGCCGGCCTGTCACGCCGGAGGTCGCGAGTTCGAG
>JAFDCT010000169.1 GCA_019312695.1 Deltaproteobacteria bacterium
GGCCCATTCTTTTGTGGTAATCTTTTTTACCGCGGCCTTTACCGGCATGGTTTTAGGAGTGCAGGGATACTACACCCTCAGCAAGTTCGGTTCTGAAGGGCTCCTTGGTTCTGCTGTGGCACTGAGCCTTATTAGAGAGCTTGGTCCTGTGCTGACAGCACTTATGGTCACCGGCAGGGCCGGTTCTGCCATGTGTGCAGAGTTGGGTATCATGCGGATAACCCAGCAGGTCGATGCCCTTATCTGCATGTCAATTGACCCGTTCAGGTTTCTTATTGCGCCAAAATTTTTGGCCACAATTGTGGCAGTGCCCCTCCTGACGCTGTTTTTTGATGTAGTTGGCATCTTTGGGGGATATTTATCCGGCGTCGTGCTTCTCGGGGTAAATCCAGGGGCCTTCTTTTCCGGCATGGAGCAGAGTGTGGTCAACAAGGATATTAATCTGGGCATTATCAAATCCTTTGTCTTTGCTGTTATCATTGTCTGGATTTGCACCGGGCGTGGTTTCCTTTTATTTAAGGGGCGTGCCGGTTTCGGTGCCGGAAGTGTCAGCCGTGCAACCACCCAGGCAGTTGTGCTTTCGTCAATTACCGTTCTGCTTTGGGATTATTTAATAACGGCAATGTTGTTATGAACAAACCGGTTATTCAATTAGTCAATGTGCACAAATCTTTTATAAGTGCGAACGGGAGTGTGCAGGAGGTCCTGAAAGGTGTTAACCTCAATATCCTGCCCGGCATGACAACGGTTATCGGAGGGGCAAGCGGCCAGGGTAAAAGTGTCACGATTAAACTTATTCTTGGGTTAATGCAGCCTGATTCCGGCCAGATCCTCGTGGAGGGTAAAAATATCTGTACCATGGATTCCGGTGAATTAAATGAGGTACGCTCAAATTTCGGTGTGGTGTTTCAAGGAGTGGCACCTTTTGACTCAATGACAATTTTTGAAAATGTCGCACTCCCCTTAGAGGAAAATACCAGGCTCAGCAAAAACGAAATACGTGAAAGAGTAATGAATTCCCTTGAACAGTTTGGTCTCAAGGGTCATGAAGATAAATATCCTGCCCAACTCAGCGGCGGTATGCTGAAAAGGGTCGGCCTGGCCCGTGCTTTACAGCTTCAGCCCAAGGTCATGCTTTTTGATGAACCGACGACTGGACTGGATCCAGCCAGGTCGTTGGAGATCTACAGGTTGTTTTATAAAATTCAAAGGGAATTGGGATATACAGCAGTGATCGTCAGCCATGATATTCCCAAAATATTCAACCTTGCCGACCAGGTTGTGGTAATGCATGAGGGTATGGCAAAGGTTTTCAGCAGCTCTGAAGAGATTCAATGGAGCACTGATCCTATAATTCAGGATTTCGTCCAAATGACCATGGGACACATTTATCAAAGCAGACTGGAAAATGAATGATGAAGAACATTAATACGGAATTGATAGTTGGCCTTTTCATGCTCGCCGGATTTCTGGCTTTTGGTTACCTCTCTGTGCAGATGGGAGAGTTTTCAATATTCAATTTGGAAAAAAACTACAGCATAGAGGGGGTATTTGATAATGTCTCAGGCCTGAAGATAGGCGCTGGTGTTGAGATTGCCGGGGTGAACGTCGGCAAGGTGTCGGATATAAAACTTGCTGAAAGCGGCCTTGCCAGGGTCTACTTCCTTATCAACGAGGATATTAAGATTACTACAGATGCTATTGCCTCGATAAGAACCCAGGGCCTTATTGGGGATAAATTTATTAAGATCATCCAGGGGGCTGATGAGGAGCATTTAACGGAAGGCGGTGAGATTTTCGATACCGAATCTTCTATTGATTTCGAAGAGCTTGTCAGCAAGTATATCTTTGAGTCAGGGAATTAGTCTTGCGCCTTATGTTGCATATAACTTTAGAACCTATTTCAGAGATGCATTTGGCATATTTAAACAAAAGAAAATGTCTTATTCGTTCGATAGGGCTGATTTTGTTCCTGCTTTTGATAACAGAGACTGTATCGACGGCCGCTACTGAACCGGATGCAGCTGCCGAAACTGCCCGGGCTTCTGGTGAGGCTGTCCAGGAGGAGTCTGCTGCAGAAGATGATGCATGGGGGGAGGATGGCTGGGAAGAGGATTGGGAAGCACCAGTAGTTTTAGCCGACCCGCTTGAACCCATTAACCGGTTCTTTTTTCATTTCAATGACAGACTGTATTATTGGGTATTGAAACCGGTTGCTACAGTTTACGCGGGTTTTATCCCGGAAGAGTTGCAGATTGGTTTCAGAAATTTTTTTGATAATCTGCGAACTCCGGCAAAAGCAGTAAGCAGTCTGCTCCAGGGAAATGTGCGTGATTCTTTGCATGAAGTAGCGAGATTTTCCCTTAACTCTACAGCCGGTATCATAGGATTTGGCGATTTTGCCAAGGATGTCCTCGATCTGCGTTCATCATACGAGGACTTAGGGCAGACTTTTGCCCACTATGGTGCCGGAGGGGGATTTTATATCAACTGGCCGTTTTTGGGCCCATCAAATTTTAGGGACTCATTAGGCCTGCTGGGTGATTCATATCTTCATCCTCTTTTTTTTCTTGATGCAGAATGGGGAGTTATAATAGGTGCCTGGAGTTTGGATAAAGTTAATTATACTGCGCTTACCCTGGGTGATTACGAACTGTTTACCAAAACCGCCCTGGATCCTTATGCTGCTGTAAAAGATGCCTATCTGCAGTATAGAAAAGGGCTTATTGAAAACAAATAATGCAAGTTAAACAATACAGGTTGAAAGAGTAAACTTTGAATGAGGATTACATGTACAACTATATTCAAAAAAAATCGGTGATGATTGTTCTGCTGCTGGCTTCGATGTTTTTTTCTCAAGCCGGGGTCCTAGCTTCGACCAATTCTGAGCCGATGGAACAATTGCAACAATCAGTCAATAATATTTTACGGATATTACAGTCAGAGGAGTTAAGGGTTCCGGGGAAGCAGGAAGAACGTAAACAGCTTGTTATCGAAGTTGTTGAAAAAATGTTTGACTTCCGTCAAATGGCAAGGAGTTCAATGGGGCAGCACTGGAATACCATTACAGAGGAAGAACAGGATAAGTTTGTCGGCCTGTTTAAGAATCTGGTCGAGGAGCGATATATTGGCAAGATAGATTCTTACAATAACCAGCAGGTGGTTTACAAAAAACAGCTCGTCAAAGATGGCAAGGCATTAATCTATACCGATATAGTTGACAAGGATCTTGAAATTCCGATCGTTTACAGGCTACAGGAAGATAATGGCAAGTGGCTGATAAATGATCTGAAGATCGAAAATGTCAGCCTCATTGTCAATTATAGAAGAGATTTTGACTCCATTATCAGGAAGGAACAGTTTGAGGGCCTGGTAGAAAAAATTACAAAACAGCTTGAAAAATCAGAAACGTCAAACTAGTTTGTCGGTATGGATTCGATCGATTGTTCCTGTTGTGATGCTCCGGCCAGTGATATCAGGAAGGCCTTCAGTTTTCTTTCCGCAAAAGAGATAGAAGAGCTGTGTTCCTATCTCGAACTGCGGGAATGGCAGGCAGATACGGTTATCATGAAGGAGGGAGCTGTTGAAAATTACGTGGGCTTTTTACTTGAAGGTAAACTGGCTGTCAAAAAGAAAAAAGGAGACTGGGGCAAAAATATCATTATTGCCATTCTTGAAAAGGGAGCAATGGTTGGAGAGGGTGCTTTTATTGAAAGCGGGCCCCGTTCGAATGATGTTATTGCCGTAATGCCAAGCAGGCTTCTTACCCTTTCATCCCCAAAAATGGAAGAGCTTATTGAGAACAATACCCTGCTTGCCGTCAAACTCATGAAACGAATGTTGTTTATTATGAGTGTTCGATTAAGAAATGCAAGCGACCGCATTTCTGAATTGCTTTAAAAATATCAATTTCGCTAATTTACCCCAAAACACAGGTTCGATATTCTTTGGGCATAAGAGGTGGACAAACGAGTCCAGCCAGGCGTAGTTTGTCTCTTATGACGCCATTCATGATTTCATAAAAGTTTTCGGGCAAATGCCAGCTTGAAAATGATGCGAAGCGGGTCCGGCAATTAAAACAAATATTCTTACAATGGACGCAGCAAGTAGCAGGAGAAAACAGGGCAGGTTCTGCCGGGTTTCAAGAGCAAGTATTTTTGACGGGCCACCCTTGAAGGCAGGGGTTTATGCTGTTACAGTGATGGTTACGGCATATATCATCATAACCTCGGTTATTTCTTTGCTGTTTTTATATTTCTATGAAACCGACACTGCTCTGATTCTCTGGTCTCTGCTGCCAGGTGGTCTTCTGGGCTATTCTTTTCTGGTTATGGAGCGCTGGCTGGGACAATTGAAACAATATATGTTTCCTGGAATGGGAAAACTCCTAACAGCCTTTTTGTTGTTTTTTGTCCACATTATAGGCTACCTTGCCCTTTCTTCAGTAATATTTATTTATCCTCTTGGCTTTGTGATGGAAAAGTTCTGGTCCATGCCTGGCATGGCCATGGAATATAGTCTTTTTTCTGTAAATTTTTTTATTGTGCTGGCTATATTGAGTTGGTTGAGAAATGTACGGACTCCTCCCTACCGCTGTCTTTAGACTATTTTCATATTTATAAACCCACCAGCCTTTTCGGTTATTTCGCATTCACATGTTCGAAAGGCATAACCTGTCGTCCTGTTACAAAGCATCAGAGTGATTTATACGAGTATTTTTTAATAAATTTGAAAAATAGCTGAAGTTGGTTTAATAAATGAAAGTGGCTGTTTTGGGGGCAAATTGTTCAACCAGCGTCCCAATTTGTTTCCCCCAGTATATTGAAGCATAACGTACCAAAATAAAGCAGCCGCTATAGATGTTATCTGTAAAGGTCTCAATTTTGCGGGGCCACACGATTTTCCTCTCATGCGCAGAAAAAAACCTGCATAATGAGCGTATAATATTAAGCCCAAAGATTGCAATAAAGAGTGTTTCAACAGGAAAATTGACTTGACAACAATAGATAATTTTTTATAGTCTCCGCTGTTTGATATTAGGTTCTGGTTACGTAGATTTTTTCGCAGAAGCACGTTGTGCTTCATAAAGAATACTGCAAAGAAAAATTGTATATATATCTGGAGGTTAGAAAGTGGCATTACCTAAACGTAGACATTCCTACTCAAGAACGAGGAAAAGACGCTCCCATGATGCGTTGACCCCCGGGTCTGTTTCCAGTTGCCCAAAGTGCGGTGAGCCGAAGCTGTCGCACAGACTCTGCGGCGGCTGTGGTACTTACAAGGATAGAACTGTAATTAAGCTTGAAGAAGAGCTGGAGTAAGTGACATTGCGTATTGCCCTGGATGCCATGGGTGGCGAGCTAGGCCCGGAAGAGATGGTTGCCGGGGCGATACAGGCTGTTGGGGAGTCTGACTTGGATGTAGCTCTCATCGGTGATGAAATCATTCTCAACAGTGTAATACAGAAGCTGTCCCCGGTTTCTCCGAGATTGCAGGTCATTCATGCTTCCCAGTCAGTTTCCATGGATGAGTCGCCTTTTGAGGCAATCAGAAAGAAGAAAGACTCATCCATTGCCAGAGCATTCGAACAGGTCAAGAAAGGTGAAGCTCATGCTGTTGTCAGCGCAGGAAATTCTGGCGCTACAATGGCTTCAGCTATTCGGTCGCTGGGTCGCCTGCAGAATATTTCAAGACCTGGAATTGCCAGTATATTCCCAACTCTGAAAAAACCCTTGGTCATGATGGATGTCGGGGCAAATGTTGACTGCCGTCCTCAGCATTTGTACCAGTTCGGGGTCATGGGAGCAGCATTTTCAGACAATCTATTCAAGATTAAAAAGCCCAGTATCGGACTGCTCAGTATCGGAGAAGAAGGCGGCAAGGGTAATGTCCTGGTGAAGAGCGCCCACGAACTTTTCAGGAAGAGTTCGTTGAATTTCATAGGCAATGTCGAAGGCCGGGATATTTTCCAAGGTAATGTAGATGTCATTGTCTGTGATGGTTTTGTTGGGAATGTCTGTTTGAAAGTGAGCGAAGGGCTCGCTGAAGCAATAATAACCATGTTACGCACTGAAATATCGAAGAGTTTTATGGCAAAAATGGGTTACCTGCTGGCCAGAAAGGCTTTCAATAATTTTGGTAAGAAAGTTGATTACGCTGAATATGGAGGTGCTCCCCTGTTGGGTGTGAACGGCACCGGAATAGTCTGTCATGGACGATCTAATGCCAAAGCCATTAAGAATGCCATAAAGGTAGCAGCAGAAATGATCCGCAGCAAAGTAAATGACCATATTGTTCAACTTCTGTCCGAGTCAAAGAATGATATTCCCAGTGAAGAGCAAGGTGACACTGAAATAATAGGGCCGGGAGAAGTTGCATGACAGGCAAAGCAACTATTATCGGAACAGGTTCTTATTTGCCCAGGCATATTTTGACCAATCAGGAACTGGAGAAGATCGTCGATACCAGTGATGACTGGATAAATACCAGGACAGGCATAAAAACCCGCAGAATAGCCGGCGCCGGAGAGGAAACCTCGATAATGGCAAGCCAGGCAGCCTATAAAGCCATGGAGATGGCCGGTGTCACCGCACTGGAACTGGATATGATTATTGTGGGCACCATTACCCCAGAAATGGTGATGCCATCCTGTGCCTGTCTGGTGCAGAAAGAGATTGGCGCTGAAAATGCTTTTGCTTTTGATGTGAGTGCGGCCTGTTCCGGTTTTGTCTATGCCTTGGAGATTGCCGACAGGTATCTTAAAAATGCCCCGGACATGAAAATTTTAGTTATCGGGGCGGAGACACTTTCAGCAAGAGTAGACTGGCAGGATCGCAACACTTGTGTTCTTTTCGGTGACGGGGCCGGTGCCTGCGTGGTAACGGGCAGTAAAGCTGAAGATGGTTTGCTTGCCAGTCAACTATATAGTGACGGGCGGCTCTGGCAATTATTGAGTCTGGATGCGGTTCCGCGACGTTATTGTCCGGTCGTTGATTATGGCACGGTTCCGGAACGCAACAGTTTTTGTGACGGCTCGGCTTTCAACATGGTCGGAAAGGATGTTTTTAAATATGCAGTCCGAGAGATGGGCGATGCTGTTGAAAATTTACTCAACAGAGAAGGTATCACTGTGAATGACATCAATCTTATGATTCCCCATCAGGCGAATATCAGAATTCTCAAGAGCCTTGCCGAAAGGGTCAATCTGTCATTTAAAAAGGTCTATACTACCATTCAAAAGTATGGTAATTCATCTGCTGCCAGTCTTCCCATAGCCCTGGATGAGGCAAACCGCGAGGGACGGTTGCAAAAAGGAAACCTCCTGTTATTCAGCGTTTTCGGGGGGGGCTTCACCTGGGGAGTTGTACTGTGGCGCTGGTAGATCCTGCTGCTCCACAAGATTTTTTTTTTAGGCTTGCCTGTAGGGTGAAGAAAAGTGTATAGATTTTGGTTATTTCTGAATTCTGAATGTTGTCGGTTTGTGGAAGATACGATACGGAAAGTTTTTACTCATGAAACTTGATAGTATTAGGCCTGTTGATGCCTGTGAGACTTACTACGATTACGTCAGATATTGGAATGTTGTAAACTAAGGAGATAATCATGGACTATTTCTTGACTGAAGAACAACAGATGATTGTCGATATTGCTCGGCAAATAACTGATGAAAAAATTATTCCCCAGCGGGCAGAGCTTGATGAAAAAGAAGAGTTTGCCACAGAAATACTGAATGATATTGCTCAGGCAGATCTCTTTGGTCTTTATATCCCCGAAGAATATGGTGGATTCGGCGGTAACTGCTTTGAAGTAGTTCTGGCTCTGGAGCAATTCGGCCGCGGATGCGTTGCAATTGCAACAAGTTTTGCAGCAAGTGCCCTGGGGGCTTATCCCATATTACTTTCCGGCAATGAGGAAATGAAACAAAAATATATGCCGGATGTTGCAAGCGGCGCTAAGAGAGCCGCCTTTGCCCTTACTGAAGCAAATGCCGGCAGTGATGCCTCAGGAATTCAGACCACTGCTGTGCTTGATGGTGATGAGTGGGTGTTGAATGGCACCAAGCAGTGGATAACGAATGCCGGTGAAGCTCAAATCTATTCCGTCGTGGCCATTACCGATAAGAATAAGGGAGCCAGAGGCGCTTCCATGTTTGTGGTGGAAGACACGGATCCTGGATTTTCCTGTGGCCCAAAAGAGAAAAAAATGGGTATCCGGGCTTCCGCCACCTGTGAACTGATCTTCAAAGATTGCCGTATTCCAAAGGACCGCTTGATAGGGCGACAGGGCATGGGATTTATCACAGTAATGAAGACACTTGACCTGTCCCGGCCGGGCATCGCGATCCTGGGCGTAGGATTGGGGCAGGCAGCCTTGGATGAAGCTGTGACGTATGCCAAGCAGCGTGTTCAATTTGGCAAGCCGATTATCTCGTTTCAGGCAATTCAGCATATGCTGGCTGATATGGCTATCGGGGTTGAAGCATCCCGTGCTCTTGTTTATGCCGCTGCCAAGCATATTGCAGCCCATCCCAAGGATATGTCCAAAGCCTCATCCATGTGCAAGGTATTTGCAACCGATATGGCAATGAAAGTTACAACTGATGCAGTACAGGTTCTAGGTGGCTATGGCTACATGCGTGAATATCCCGTGGAGAAGATGATGCGGGATGCAAAAATTCTTCAGATATATGAAGGAACAAATCAGATCCAGCGCAATGTAGTTGGCCAGGAGTTGAACAAGGAATATACCAAATAGATCCAGGCTCATAGGGAAATTTTTACATCTTTGGGAAAATACAGAAAAAGAAAATTTCACATGAACATAATTGTTTGCATTAAACAGGTCCCTGACGCAAAGGACGTACGCTTGGATCCCAAGACGAACACTCTGGCCAGGGAAGGGGTACAATCCATTATGAATCCCTTTGACCGGCATGCTGTCGAGGAGGCTGTACGGCTTAAAGAGCAGCACAGCGGGACTGTTACAGTCATAAGCATGGGGCCACCGCAGGCTGAAGCGGTACTGCGGGATGCGGTAGCATGCGGAGCGGATGAAGCGGTTCTTGTTTCTGATCGTGCCTTTGCCGGGGCCGATACCTGGGCCACAACCTATACCCTTGGCAAGGCAATTGAAAAAATAGGTCAATATGATCTCATTCTCTGCGGTAAACAGGCCATTGACGGAGATACTGCCCAGGTAGGCCCCGGCTTGGCCAAAAGGTTGAATATCCCTTATGTCAGTTATGTGCGGAAAATAACTGGTTCTGATAACAACATCCTGTCACTGCACCGTTTGATGGATGACGGTTATGATGAGGTAGAAATGCCGCTGCCGGGTCTGATTACGGTAGTTAAAGAGATAAATGAACCGCGGGTCCCGTCGTTAAAGGGAAAGATGAAAGCCAAAAGTCTGAACATCAGAAATATGACTGCCGAAGATATTGGCGCTGACCCTGACAGTATAGGGCTTCCCGGTTCAACAACCCAGGTGGTCAAGGTTTTTGCGCCTGAGTTCAGAGGTGAGCGGGCAATGCTTGAAGGGACCGTTGATGAGCAGGTCGAACAACTGGTTAATAAACTTGAACCTTATCTGTAATTATGCTGCGAATTGATATAGAAACCTGTATCGGCTGTGGTGTCTGTGAAGAGGTTTGTACTTTCGGGGCCATTGAGGTTGTTGACGGTGTTGCGGTAGTCAATGAAAAGTGCACGCTCTGCGGCTCCTGTGTCGACAGCTGTGAAGCAGGGGCCTTGAGTATCGAAGCCAAGGAAAAGACTCTGCCGACAGACCTTGCAGAGTGGTCAGGCATTATGGTTTATGCTGAGTACCGGCATGGCAAGGTAGCGCCGGTGTCCTATGAATTGCTTGGTATCGGACGCCAGCTTGCCGATCAACAGAAAGTGCCTTTGACAGCCGTGCTTCTTGGTTCCAACATGGGGGAAGCTGCCAAGGAGCTGGTAGTTTACGGTGCTGATATTGTCTACCAGGTTGATGATCCCGCCCTGGAATTTTTTACGGATGAAACATATGGCAACATCCTTGAGGATGTTGTGCGGGAGCAGAAGCCTGAAGTGGTCTTGGCCGGCGCCACTGCAATCGGTCGTTCCTTTATACCGTTGGTA
>JAFDCT010000170.1 GCA_019312695.1 Deltaproteobacteria bacterium
ATCCTTTTTTTCATATATTCCCCCTCCTGTAAGAATACTTCATGGTTTCACGCATTGCTCTCTGGAAACCATCCCAGTCCCTGATCATCAGCAGAGTCATCTTTAAATGTGTTTGTTCCTGTTGCATTTCCCTTCTCCTTGAAGAATTGTTTATCAAGGGCCCGGGCAAAAAAATCCCCGGACCGACTTCCATCGATCCGGGGATGTCCCTTTTTATCCTCTAGATCAAGATATACCCCTGTCCGCGGAGGCATTACATGTAAAAATTTCAGGCAGGTCTTCTGACTTCCGGATCATCCTACTTGCCGCGCCTTCCCATTCGTCTCAGCGAACAGTGACATGCTGCGGTTTTCGTCCCCGGTTACAGCGGCGGGCCCGTCTCCGATTTACACGGAGTTCCCTTTTAAGCTCATGAAATGAGCTCCTGATAAAAAATATATTACTTAAAATTTTATTACAGGTCAATAATCATTCTTGACAACAACAAAATACACTCATTCAACATGGCAGTATATCCGTGAAAATGAAGCCGTCACGCGTTACTGTTTCTCCCACGCAGATATTTACCTTGTCATTGAACATCGGGCCATCGTAAGCAAAACTGTGAAATTCCCCTTTTTCTCCGCATGGGTCTATAGAGTCTGGAATTTGCGCCAGAAAAGAGCTGTCATATTCATGTCCTGAAAATTCAGCTGAGAGTTGTTTTGGATCTATACAGGTAATCTTTGCCCGAAGGCCGCTGCTGACCATTTCTTTGGAAAGTTCGCCTGTCGGTATTCCCCATAGAGGGAAAAGTGGAGTGATTCCTGTCCCGGCCAGACTCTTTTCCCGATAGCTGCGTATCTCCTCTAAGAACAGATCGCCGAACGCAATACACTCAATTCCCATAGATTTTACCCCTTCAATAAAATCCGCCATGATTGCTTTATATTCAGAATCGCTGCATGGGTCTGGAATTGGGATAAGCTCCAGGGGCAGGCCAACGCTTGCTGCCTGTCGATGAATCAACTCGTTTCTTACTGCATGCATTGCGCCACGTTCATATTTTTTGTTGAACGTGCAAAAAAGGCCCACAACTTCTATATCCTCTTGCTGGCGAAGCACCTGAAGCGCCCAGGCGCTATCCTTGCCGCCGCTCCATGACAACAACGTTCTCTTTTTTATGTTTTCCACAACTCAACAATCCTTAAAATATTTTAAGCAGGCCTGCTATTTTTCCTTTTCAAACAGTTCTATCTTCCGGAGCATGTTTTCCGCTTCAGCCTTCATCCGGCTTTCATCCGGCAGGAGTGAAACTGACCTGGAAAAATGATTTTTGGCGTTCGCCAGGTCTCCCTCATACCAGTAATAATACCCGTAGTAATAAAAACCCTCGTCCTGTTTGTCTAATTTTGCCTTCACATTTGCCAGCTGGTAATAAAGTTTCGAGTAATCGGGCATCTGAAATATCAGGTCCTCATAAAGTTCGGCAGCCTTCTGCAGTTTGCCTGTTTTTTCATTAAGCATGGCCAGGTAAAAACCTGCATAACCGTTATTTCGTTTCGCCGTTCTTGATTCTTCAAGCAATTCCAGCGCTTCATCATACCTGCCCGATTTCAGGTAGATAACACCCAGGTCAGCCTTTAACATCGGCTTATCCGGGAAAAAATCCATGGTCAGGCGTAATGATCTTTCCGCATTGGTATAATCCGCCGCTGCCAGATATGCCTGGGACAGCACATAATGTGCCATGGCCGAGGCCTGGGATCCGGGCTCCATGGAGACAGCCGCGTTCTGGTAGTAGGAAATCAGCTGCATGGGATCCTTGCTCAGGCTTATCACCCTGCTTTTAAACCGTTGAAAGGGGAAATCATCAACATCCGCATACTGCTTTTTTTCGCTGAACAGGATAAGGTCCTGGATATAACCCATGCGGACATCCGGGCCGGGATGTGTGAGGAGATACGGAGGAACATATCCCATGCGGTAGCGGTTCATGGTATGAATTTCATGCAGCATATTCACCATTGCCTTGGGATCACGGTTCTGTTCCTGCATCCATTTAAATGCCAGCCGGTCAGCCTCTTCTTCGTCAAGGCGGCTGAAGGAAAGAACTGCCGATTGACCCGCAGCCGCAGAGCCTGCAATAAGAGCTTCTGAAAGTGCCCCACCCCCCAGGGCAATGCCTGCGAGTACGCCCAGGATAGTGACGGCATTTATCTTGGCGCTTTTACTGATCCTGCCTGCCAGATGCCTGCTCACCACATGTCCTATTTCATGGGCCATGACTCCTACCAGCTCTCCTTCACTGTCCAGTGACTCTATAAGGCCGCTATGAAAGAATATGAGGCCTGAGGGAGCAGCAAAGGCATTAAGCTCCTTGTTGTTGATGACAAAAAAGTGATAGTCGAAATATTGCGATCCTGCCACTGAAAGGGATTCCTGGCCCAGATTGTTGATATACTGGATAACATCCGGCTCATCTATGAGCTTGAACCCCTTGCGCACCATGGTCAGAAGCTGCTCGCCGACCTCTCGCTCCTCACCGACTGAAAACCCGAAGGCCGGGTTGACCCTGTATATATTTTGCAGCAGGGTGGTGCAGACAAATAGAAGTAAAATGAGTTTGGTTACTCGTTTCATTAAAAATAATTCGTATTGCGTTTTAAAAAAAATATATCCTTTATCCTTGATCCATTGTCAGCATACCAGGTTACCGGCGATTGACAGAGTCCTTAAACCATTTTTTCTTTTTTAAGCCATTCCACAAGCCTTTCGAGCCCCTCTGAGGTAGAAATCCGGGGTTTATAATGAAGATCCCGCCTGGCCCTTTCAATTGAAAACCAGTGTGATCTGGCCAGCTGTTCCGCCAGGAAACGGGTCATTCTTGGTTCTTTTGCCATGCTGAACCACATATATATGCCTTCCAGAAGGGTACCTGCAATGTACGCTGCACTGAAACCAATTTTCTTCTTTACCGGGGTAATATCAAGACGTTCAAAAAGATCATTAATCCACTCCCAGAGATTGACCGGTTCGCCCTGGGAGATAAAATAAGCATTACCCGCAGCAGTTGCAGTACTATTTAAATTTTCTGCTGCCAGCACATGTGCGTCGGCAACATTATCAATATATGAAATATCGACCAGATTCCTGCCGCTGCCGACAATTTTCAATTGTCTCTTCTTGCCCCTTTCCACAAGCCGCGGAATAAGATGGGGATCACCTGGTCCATATACCAGGTGGGGGCGGAGAGCACATGTCTTTAAAACCTTGGAATTGGCAGTCAGCACCATCTGCTCTGCCAAGGCTTTGCTTGAAGCATAGTAACACAGAAATCGTTTGGCATACGGGCTTGTTTCATCAACACCCTGCAAATCCCGACGATCAAAAACAACACTTGGCGTAGAGGTATATACCAGTGTTTCCACACCGCTGGCGAAGCAGGCCCCCAAAACATTCCGGGTGCCGGTTACGTTGACCTGTTCGAATTCATGTCTGGGGCCCCAGATACCTGCCTTGGCTGCAACATGAAACACTGTATCATATCCCTGCATGGAACGGATCAGCAGATCACTGTCCAGCATATTCCCCTGAAACTGGTGTACTCCCAGTTTTTCCAGGTGCGGGTAATAGTTACGGTTAAAAACAGCAGTATCTTGACCCTTGTCCACCAGGTGCCGGACAATAGCTGAACCGACAAATCCTCCTCTGCCTATAACAAGAGCCTTCATCCCTGATCCTGATTATAGCTGGTCTGCTTGGAAAGTTTTTCTTCTGCCCAGACTGCAAGTTTTTCTCTGAAGATCTTGGCATTATGCCGTATATCGACGGGAAAATCCGAATGGACCAGAAAATGTTCAATTGGTCCGGTCATTTCATTATGTTGTGCTATCTGGCGCAACTCTTCCAGAAGTCTTCCTGTTTCTCTTTTTTTATCATGAAGTTCAACGATGAGAACAGGGATTTGTTTGCCGGGAAGGCCGACTCCAACCAGTGCTGACCTGAAAACTTCCGGATGCTCGTTAAAAAGTGCCTCACAGCATACAGTATACATGGTGCCTGTTTCAGTCATGACTCGATGCGCCTTACGCCCACAAAACCATAATCTGCCCTTGGCATCAAGATATCCCAGGTCACCCATACGGTGCCAGAGTTTATTATCAGCTGCGATCTTTGCCAGCTGGTTTTCTCTGTCGTTATTATCATATTGCAGGGTGACAACCGGTCCCTTGACCGCTATTTCGCCGATCTCATAGTCCGGCAGCACCAGGGAATCATCCCAAATCTGTATCGGCAGGTCTGAAACTCTGATAATTTTAATGACCATAGACGGCAGGGGCTGCCCGACACAAACACCCTTGCCTTTTCTCGTTTCCTCCCACGTTTCGGCAAGTATTTCTTTAGCTGAGATTGAGGCGACCGGCAGAGACTCTGTCGCACCATACGGAGTGTGTATTTCAGCAGCATCAGAAAGAATTGACCGGGTTCGTGCAAGCAGCTCACCGGAAACAGGAGCCCCGGCCATGAGAACTTTTTTAACCGAATTCAGCTTTATTTTGTGATCAAGGCAGTAGCTGCTGACAACATTCCAGATAGCCGGAGAACCGAAAGTGTAGGTAACCCTGTTTTCATTGATGGTAGCAATGAATTCTGCAGGGTCAAGCTGTGCGGGTTTTGCCGGGTTCATTGTTGGAATTACGGAACAGGCACCGAGTCCTGTTGAAAAAAGGGCAAAAAGAGGGAAAGCCGGCTGGTCGATGTCATCTGGTCCTATCCGGTAATAATCCCTGATGAGCTCCAGCTGCGCAGTGAAAATGGCATGATGGTAGCATACTCCCTTGGGAGGACCTGTGGAGCCCGTGGTAAAAAGTATGGCAGCGAGATCGTCGGCCTGCACTTCAGCCGTTGGGAATGTAGTCCCGTATGATGACGATCTCTCAGCCTGTTCAGCTGATAAAGCTGGGCCGAACAGACCAAAAGAGGGTCCTATACAAACCGAGATACTGAGGGACTTGAAAGGGCCCGGGAAAACAAGCTTGAAGAAATGAGCCCTGGCTATGCCGATGAAAACAGCGGGCTTCACCTGGCCGATGCAGCGCAGCAGATTTTTGTATCCCATACCCGGATCGATCAGGATAATTACGGCACCGATCTTGAAAAGCGCAAAGGTAAGCGTGATAAATTCCACTGAAGGTTTAACCATCAGCATGACCCGGTCGCCCCTTTTCACTCCCAGGTTGGTCAGCCTGTGGGCAAACCAGTCTGCAGTACTGTTCATTTCCCTGAATGTCCAGGAGTGGTACCTTCTGCCCTTCTTGCAAATCAAACCGGTTCGTTCAGGATATTTTTCTGCTGCAGCAGGAAGTGTCTGGCCGATGTTGTGATTCATTGGGTAATATTTTTTTCAAAAAAAGTGTCGACCATAGGTGCTATCTCCGCAAAGGCATCTTCAAGAACATAATGGCCGGCATTGGGAAAGAAGTATTTTTCCGCCCCGGGAAATCTCTGCAGCCATTCATTATAGAATTCAGCGGTGAAACAAAAGTCCCGGCCTCCCCATAAAATAAGCATGGGCTTGTTCTGCAATCGGGTCAGGTTATTCTCAATTTCTACGAGGGGCTGCCAGGAACTGTCAGCGGGAGTCAAAGGGATATCCTGGACAAAACGCAAGAGAGCCACCCTGTTAGCCCAGGAGTCATAGGGTTTGAGATAACCGCGGGCCACCTCCCGGGTCATTTTTCTGGTAACTGCCATGGTTAAGGCTCCACGGGCAAAGCCGTTGAAACCGCGGACAATGAGATCGCCAAGAAAGGGAACACGGCATATTCTGATGCGCAGAGGGATTTTAGGGGAGCGGAATGCCGCGGTATTTAAAACGACAATCGACTCCACCCTTTCAGGATAGAGGCCGGCTAACCCCATGCCTATGGCACCGCCCCAGTCATGAACCACCAGGGAGAATTTTTCTATAGTAAGCTCTGCAAGAAGGGTCTTCAGGTTGTCTATGTGGGTTGTCAGGTTATAGGGGTAATCCTGCGGCTTGTCAGAAAAACCACAGCCCATGTGGTCGGGCACAATTATTCTGTACCTGTTTTGCAGGTGGCTTACAAGATTGCGGTAATAGAAAGACCAGGTCGGGTTGCCGTGCAGCATGACAATAACTTTTCCCCGTCCCTGGTCAAGGTAGGAGAGGTTATGTCCCTGTATGGCAATTTTTTGAGTTGTAAAAGGATAGAGTAAGTCTTCCGGCATAAAGGGCGTTTTTTATTAAAATTAAAATCATTTTAAATGGTAACGCAGCACCATACTAAAATCCAGACAGAAAACCAAACTCGATTTTTATTCAATAATTGAAGGGGCTGTCAATCTTCGCCAGTCTGATATGCCGACAAGCATTGATGCCCCATAAAAGCCACTCAAAACTTCAAATGCCTCTTTATCTTTTTAAATAGGTGGAGCAATGGTAACGATGATGCGCATATTGGTGGTGGCCCTGACACCGTGCGGTTCCCGTATGTCGGATATCAGGATATCACCTGTTTTAGCAGGAATGGCAGTATTATCCTTACCAAGGAATTCTCCCTCTCCTTCAATGACCAGGATGGAGAGTTGACCTTCCAGGTCATGGGAATGAACAGGAAAAACTACGCCGGCTCCCAGATTAAAATTTATTATCCTGAAGTAGGCTGAATCGTGCACCAGGAATTTTTTCATGTGTTCCGGATGAAAATTCCTCTCCGGATCCAGGTCAATTTTTTTCATCATATCACTTTCCTCATTTTTTGTGTTTTACAGGTCTTCCCTGCAATTATGTCTGTTAAATACCATATCGCAAGACACTGGTCCTCGACTTATATCAATGGAACCTGAAAAGAATGCAAAAAAATAACAATGGGGTATCGGAAAAGATCAGACAATACGAGATAATAACGCAACTGACCAGATGTTCAGGGTCAGAAAATTTATGTAAGGCGAATGAAGATCGGAATTTTTTAAAAAACTGTTACTGTGCGGAAAGCAAGAACATTTTTTATTTGTCAGGGTGAGATTGCAGATACCATGAGTAGCCGAATAATCCAAGTCCCGTAAGCGTTGTTATTATGGCCACAGGCCAAGGGGTACGATAACTGCCGGTCTCCATGGCATTGACCACAAAAACTGCGGCAATAAACAACACAACATAACTTGCCTCCCTGAACCTGGCAGAGTTTTCCTGCGGTGATTCTTCATTCCCCGGTTTATGCATTTGTTCCTGGGGCCTTTCGCAAGTCTCTTTGCCGGTCGTATTGCTCTGGGAATTTTCTTTATTTGTATCGGTCATTGAATTCACCTGTCTCACAGATTAGATCACAGCGCGGAATTTTATAATTTATGATAATTAATAGTTTATAAAGTTACAAGGGTTGCCTTGGTCAAACAGTAGCAGCATCTGCTGGTAAAACTTTTTTTTCGCCTCAATTTTTAATCTTCCCACTTGTAAGTTCTTTCTCTGCTGAAGGCATATTTCATCTTTTTTTTAAGTTTCCGTTTCAGCAACAAACGGTTCAGATAGGTAAACGGCGCTTTTGCAGCCCTGGTCTTTCCGGCCAGAGCGGCAGCAGGACTAAAAAGCAGATCCAGGAGATGGATGGTCGGACACACCTTGCTTAAAAAATTGGCGCAACCTGCACAGTAGGTAATTATCCGTCTGCCATTCACTTGTTGTCTACGCATCTCGGCCCAGTTGCCAGCCAGGTCTGGCGCCACAAAATACGCCCCTCCGCCTTCACCGCAGCAGAGAGTCTTCTTGCCATGATGTTTCATCTCCTCATGGGTGACACCGCAGGCCTTGACAAGTTTCCGGACCGAAGCCTGCATATCCTTTTCAAACCTGGCAACGCATGAGTCTTGAATTACCACCGGTTCTGCAGTAGGAAGTACTTCGGGCTGCCAATATTCCCGGGCCAGTATTTCATAAACACTTCGGGTGGAAATACCCTTGCCGTACTGGTTAAACACCGCATAACAGCTTGGGCATGCTACCAGGATTGTTTTAATATTGTGTTCAACAAGGTAGTCCATCATCTCGCGAAACATGGCAAGAAAAAAATCTGTGCGTCCCAGATCATGGGACGGTTTGGTGCAGCAGTCCAGAACAATTCCCAGGTTCGGGAAATGCTCCAACAGATGATCATATAGTTGCTTGACACGCTGCGGTCGCGTACCGGATAAGGCACAACCGGGGAAAAATACCGAATCACAACCAGTGGGCAGGCCGTAAAATGAATATCTTTTAGAGGTTCCCCGCTGTTCAAATTTTATCAGCGGTTTCTGTTTTGCAAAATCTGCATTACTGCTTGCTGCAGTATAACGCCGCAT
>JAFDCT010000171.1 GCA_019312695.1 Deltaproteobacteria bacterium
AACTGTCATTTAGGGTGGGTGGTTCTAAAGACGATACTAGAACCATACATGAGTCCACCATCATTACAGATATTGATAATCACCCCAAAAAAAGCAGGATCATTTTGACCCTGCCTTAATTTAACATATGAGTATACTTTTTTATTACTACGGTCTATTTAGTTGCTTCGAAATAGGTCTCTTGCTCCCTATTTATTTTTCCTAATATAATTATCATTTCCTCTTCAGTGATAATCTCCTTCGAGATCAAAATTCCAATTAAGGCTTTATTGATCATGCTCTGGACATCGAATGTCGTATCTGTTGCAAAAAGCGTTTCTTGAATATTAGCATTTTGGGCCATCCGACAACCTCCTTACAGTTCTAGAAAAATGCGATTTCATATTCAGGGTGGACAAAGTTTTTTATTATAGTTGGCCGCCTAAACTGATTTCATTCAATTCATCTAGGAAAAATTTTTTGGGGTTTGTAAAAAAAATGTATCGAACCAGTTTTCTTTATTTAAAATGTTGCAAGATAAGTGCCACTACCGTACTTACTTTGATAACCTTTTGCTTTGTTTAGAAAAAAACAAAAAAAGGGTAAAATTATAGCTACATTTTTTTCGAACTTATGTATGTTATTCAATACAATGTGTACAAATAATTTCACTTTGTACAAATAATTTTACTTGTCTTTTTTAATTGAGAGGAAATTGCGTCAAACCACTAGCAACAATTACTATAACACACCTTTCTTAAAGAAATCTTTTATGACTGTAAATCGCTACCAATAAAGCAATAAATTGGATTAATATTTCAAGCCGTATTCCATAGAACCGTCATCCTTGACCCTGGCCCACACCAATTGGGCATCATACTGTACCAGTTTATCTTTCTCTCTTATCTGGATACGGATATCCACCGGATTCTCAGTGACAATCCGAATGCCGATGTTTGAAATATCTACTGAGTTAGCCATGTAAATATCATCTTCGGTATGGAACGTAACCTCTGTTGCAACCAGATGCCTTTCTTCCGCCCTCTTTTCATTTTTTTCCTTATCTGTCATTCCTAAAACTCCTTAGTTTTATTTACAGATAGATAAACACCCGCAGCTAAATTAGCCGAAGGAAAAGAAAGTGTAAAGTAGATTGCACAAATAAAAAACCCCTCCCAGTGAAACCGGAGGGGTTTGGCAAGGCTGGTTATTAAAATCAGCTAATTGTTTCGTCAATAACCTTTTTAATATCGCCCTGCAAGGTTTCGGAAGGTGTAACGACTATCTGTTTATCCTTAATTGTTGTCGAAAAACGGGGTTCTTCCTGATGTTCAATATATACTGCTTTTAAGCGGTCGCTTAATTTTTCAAGGCTGATCATCGAGAGCCCTTTTTCTTCGACCAGGCTTTTAAAGTTCACGACTTTGCCATCTTTTCCCACCCAGGCAACACCAAATTTTTTGGGGGGTTTACCAATAAAAAAGAAGGCGGTTTCTTGTCCCGGGACTACTTCCAAAGGATCATTTATTTCAGAAATAAGTTTTTCTACAGGTTGGCGCATTGCATCCAGTTTTTGCGCAGCTGGATCGTCCTTGTCCAGGGGGGGGTACTCTTTCGATGAGCCGAACAGCTTGTCCATAAAACCCATAAACTCCTCCTTTTTCAGTTGTGGTAAGTCATGTGTTATGAACACATACATGTCCTGGCAATTTAAGCGATCAGGGTATTGCCATGACTCAACCTTGGATATCTCCCTGGTCACTAAAAATTATCAATATGAATTTACCATCACTATGAATAAATGTCAAGAACATGATGCATCCAAACGTCAGGATATGAGCGGCATTGCCGTTGAATTTGAAAAATCAAGATTTGCCCACTGCAAGCAGATCAACCCGACTTTCTATTATTTTTCGCATGATATTCTGCCAGCAGTTCCTCAATCTTGGGGCCGCAACGCTCACCTTTGCAGTCACCACTGCCGGAACCAACAATGGTATTAACTTCAGCAAGCGAAGAAGCCCCTTTTCTGATAGCTTCAATAAAAAATTTTCGGGGAATTCCTTTACAGATGCAGATCTTTTCGTTCTGCAGCAGCCAGTTTTTCTTGAGTTCCTCTGGATCCATGCGGCTTAAAAAATATTTACAGGTCTTATTTACATAAGAATCATTCTACGTTCCAGATTACGTCAAAAACCACCCTGGTCTTTTCATTCATTAAAACCACGTCACCCCCGACCTTCAATCTCACATAATTTTCGGGTAACCGGGATAGGGTTTTCTCAAGTTCAGAAGGTAGTCTTTTTCCTGCAACCCCCGGCGGCAGTTCACCATATTTCTCAATGTGCTTTTGCAGCCCTGGAGGCAGTTCTTCCTTTTTTGCCAATCCCGGGGGCAATCTTTTTTCTTTCGCTTTGCCCCCAAAATAATGCTTGATCTTCTCTGTCTCTTGAGCACCAAAGCTAATGCCGGCCTTAACCTCCTTGTTTTCGACAGCAATTGAACCACTTTCAATCCGTGTTGTTGTGGTACAGGCAATTATCATTGAAGACAGTGCAATATTCAGTACAACAAAAAATATTCTGCTCATTATCTTCTCCTTCAGGTCTCCCACGGTACTTTCAAAAGTAATAACAGGGTAAATATGTTCACTAATTACCTGTCACCACTCAAAAAGGATTCTGCCTCATTAATATCATACCGGCAGCCGATAATGAGCGGTACACGCTGATGCAGCTCTTCAGGCTCAATTTCCATTATTTCCCGGCCATCACCGGTGATGGCCCTGCCGCCTGCCTGCTCTACGATAAAAGCGAGTGGGGCTGCTTCATAAAGCAGGCGGAGTTTGCCGCTGGGCTTCGCCGGATTTTTATTGTCCTTGGGGTAAAGAAATATCCCGCCTGAAATGAGGTTACGATGAAAATCCGCCACCAGGGAACCAATATATCTTGAACTGTAAGGCCTGCTGCTCTCCTTGTCCTGTTCCTTGAGGTAATCAATATAACGGCGCATATTTTCATCCCAGTAACTGTAATTTCCTTCATTGACACTGAAGTACTTGCTTTTTTTAGGTATTTTAATTTCAGGATGGGACAGATAGAACTCACCCACACTCGGATCAAGGGTAAAGCCGTGTACCCCTTCCCCGGTTGTAAAAACGAGCATGGTACTGGATCCATAAATGATATAGCCGGCTGCCACCTGGGTCCTGCCTTTCTGCAAAAGATCCTTTTCCGAGCCCGCCGCTATTTTGGCCGGTTGAAGTATTTCTCCTTGATCCGTGCTTCTCCTGCCGAATGGCGACTGGCCACCATCTGTTTCGCGGCGGTGAATTGAAAATATTGTGCCGATGCTGACATTGACATCAATGTTCGATGAGCCGTCAAGCGGGTCAAAGGCCAGGGTGTACTTGCCTTCATACCCTTTCTCAACCGGGATAATGCCTTCCTCCTCCTCAGAGGTCATGACGCAGATATAGCCGCAGCGGGCCATTCTTCTCTTTATGGTGTTATTGGCAAATTCATCCAGTTTTTGAACTTCTTCACCCTGGATATTTGTTTTTCCCGACATGCCGAGAACATCTGCCAGCCCGGCCATGTTTACCTCAGCAGATATGGTCTTGGCCGCCACTATCAACTCATTCAGCAATCCTGACAGGTCGCCTGTGGCTTCAGGATGCATGCGTTGCAAATCCATGATATGCCTGCTGACGGTTATTCCAAGTGGTCTGTGCATAATTATCTCCTTTTTGAAACTTTCTATCATCACATATAAATTGAATAAAATTTACCCCTGAATCATATTAAGGAATAAATTATCTCCTTGTCAAACAAAAGCGATCCCTGTAAGAACGGTCGGAAACGCTAAATAAGATAAATTTCGCTGCAACTAATACAAATGAACAAAAACCAGCATAACCCTGAACAACCTAAACACTTTCTGGCTGCTGGGCGATTCCAGTCATATAAAATACTTTTTACCACAAATCACAGGTTCAGAAGATTCTGGCTGGCTGGTGTCATAAGCCATCTTGGGAACTGGTTCAACTATATCGGTATCTTTGTATTGCTTACTAAACTTACAGGGTCCGGCGGCGCTGTTAGCTGGTTCCTGATCGCCAAGTTTATTCCCACAACTTTTTTGGGACCTGCTGCCGGCGTTATTGCTGACCGTTTCTCGCGTAAAACCATTATGATCATTTCAGACCTGCTCAGAGTTTTCATAGTACTCTGTTTTCTCCTGGTGCGGAAACCCGAACATGTATGGCTCATTTATATTCTTGCCCTGATCCAGGAATCAATCTGGACTTTTTATGATCCGGCCAGAAAAGCCTCGGTGCCCAATCTTTGCAGCAAGGAAGAACTCATTCTGGCCAATGCTCTCAGTGGTGCAACCTGGTCAATTATGCTGGCCTTTGGCGCTGCCATGGGCGGCTTCATAACCCACCTTTATGGCTGGGAGACAGCCATTATTATTGATGCCTCTACCTTTCTTATATCTGCCGTTATGCTTGCAGGGCTTTATCTGCCGCATAGTACCCCTGAAAAAAAAGAAAAACCCACCTGGCATGATCTCACGGGTATTACAGACATGAAAGAAGGCTTCAAGTATGTCTCACGCCACAAGGAGGTTGCCACCCTCCTGCTGGTAAAAAGCGGCTGGGCTCTTTCAGGGGGCATTCTGGTGCTGCTCACTGTATTTGGTGAACAGGTATTTTCAACCGGCGGGCAAGGCGGCAAAAGCGGTGTTCTATACTCTGTCCGGGGCATTGGCGCAGCTTTGGGTCCCATATTGGCCTGGCATTATTTCGGTGAAACCAGAAAGGCCATGTACCGCTCCATAAGCCTGGCTTATTTTATCTCTGCCGGTGCCTACATGTTATTCTCCCAGACCCCTAACTTATTCTGGGCTGTTCCCTTAGTCCTGCTGGGCCATATAGGAGGCTCCATCCAGTGGGTATTCAGCACGACTCTGCTGCAACAGATAGTGCCGGACCAATTCCGCGGCCGGGTCTTTGCTGCTGAAATGGCTCTGCTTACCCTGATCTTAAGCCTTTCAACATATTTCACCGGCCTGGGGCTCGATCATGGTGTTGATCCACGCCTGCTTACCTTGCGGCTGGCCATGATCTTCCTGATTCCCGGCACCTTCTGGCTGATTTACGTAAAACTGAAGCAGAAAACCTTCAGCATATAATGCACAAAGCAGCATCCCGATTATAGGAGAGCATACATGATCAATATGAAGAAAATGAGAAGCGGTATATAGTAGGTCAAAGCTCCAATGGCGAGCCGTCTTTTCTCCTTTTCGTGCAGATCTTTCCTGTTGATGATGATGCGGACATAATTGCGGACCCAAAAAGGAACGACATCCTTCCCGAGAAAATCGACAAAATAGGATTCAATCCTCTTCTCCTGAGGTTTTTCATTGTACCAGGCCTGCCAGGCATTGCAGAAAACCTGAAATTCGCTTATACCGAGCCAGGCCGATGCCTTGAAAACCTGCTGGCAATCTGTCGGTTTACTTTTTTTAAACGGCACAGCTGTCCCCTTTGATTAATAATATTACGTCTATTCTTATACAATAATTATTGAATTTCCTCCCAGCAAGCTACAGGAAGTCTGCTGCCGCGACTTTCCGGGATGCTGACAAGAATTTTCACCGGGTTTTTATCCTGGCAGCAGACCACAGCGGCGAAACACATTTCAAAGGTCCATCGCTGCCACCTTACAGCCATTATGATATCCCGGTTGTTCAGGTCCCGCTCTCAGGTATAGTTGACGAACTCCTGGCAGATCCTCTTTTTGTCCAAGTATCGGCGGCCAAAACAAAATATGTCATTGAAGTGCAGCTTCCTTTCTTATACAGCCTGAAAGGCCAGCCCCAAAAACCTGATTTTACCATTATCTCCATGATCCTGGGGCAGATGGATGTTACTGACATTACGAGGCTTTCAGGACCGCCATATTCTGTTGTACCGCTATGGCATCCTTGAATTCGGTGCAGAAAAAAATGCATTGTGACCGAAACGGCTCCATTATTTTTAATTGACAAATCGGTCCTGATAATTACATTACGATTACGTTAAGAATGATTCTCAAAAATATGATCTTTTAATTTGAACACCCTGATGGAGGAAATTATGGCAAAATACGAATGCCCCTGCGGTTATGTTTACGATCCGGCTGAAGGTGACTATGAAAATGGCATTGAGCCTGGAACAGCTTTCGAAGATCTTCCCGATGACTGGGTCTGTCCCAAGTGTGGTGCAGAGAAGGAATACTTCGATAAAATTGATTGATATATATTAAAGTTTGAACAGGAAGGGGTTCTCCTGCTGAGATATCCAGTAGGATCAGCCCCTTCTTATATTTCAACCCCTCCCAAAACTACCTTTTTCCTCCTCGGAAACAATTGAAGCTCCCCATGGCAAGCTGCGGGGAATGCCCCCTAAGGGGCACTGTTCCTGTGCAGTAAAACGTCCATAGCAAACTCTCCCAGTGTTGCCTGAAAGATATATTTAGTCATTTCAACTATATTTTTACCTGGCATCCAGCCTGCTGCCCGCTGCTTCCCGCTGGCAGAAGCCTATCATTTTTCTCGATTGAAAATAGCAGCTTACATACATTAGAAAAAAACTTACACATGTGCATGAGTTTTTACTGAACGAATAAAAATCACTAAGCTTAGTACAACCGACGGAGGGTAATTAAATGAAAATACAAAACAAATTCATGCTTGCTTTAGTCCTGCTAATGCTTGCCGGTACTCATACCCTGGCAGCTGAGAAGGCAAAACTCGGGCCCTGTGTCCGGCAGTGTGTGCAGGCCTTCAATCCCAGTCTTGCTGATTCTGGTGCAGATGAATTCATGGCGGATGATTTCAGGGCCAAGGAGTGTGTGCGGTTGTGCAAGGAAAACCTTTACCAGGGCGAGTGTGATGCCCTAGCTGATGGCTGCTGCCACTCTGACTATCCTGATACTGACCCTGACTGCTTGAGTGAGCCGCCGACTGACCCGCCTGATCCACCAGGCGGCGGAGCAGAACTGCCCCCTGATCCCGGCGAAGCCGGCAAGGTTACACTGGAAGGGATCGATTCGGACGGGGACGGTCTCCGGGATGATATCCAGCGCTATATCGCCCTGACCTACCCTGATTCCCTAAAAACCAGGGCTGCTTTAAGGCAATTTGCCTTAAGTCTCAACAAAACCGCCCTCGAAAGTCCAGATGAAGAGAGCGC
>JAFDCT010000172.1 GCA_019312695.1 Deltaproteobacteria bacterium
GAACCCGTTGTACAGCATCAGTTAAGATATTTCTGGCAATATCAACAACATCTGCTACAACTGCACTGCCGGTCGGCATCATGCCTGCGCCAAGTCCGTACAGCACCACGTTGCCTACCATATCACCTTTGAAATGAATGGCATTGAAAGCGCCGTTGATGTTTGCCAGAAGATGTTCATCAGGTACCATGGTCGGATGAACTCTGGCTTCAACATGGTCACCATGGTTGCGGCTGATAGCGAGCAGCTTTATGCGATAGCCGAATTCCCTGGCAAAATCTATGTCTATAGGCTGGATGCGAGAGATGCCCTCAGTTGTTATCTGGTCAAGATGTATGTAGGTACCGTAGGCAATGGTCATGAGTATGACTAGTTTATGGGCGGTATCAATACCTTCTATATCATAGGTGGGATCCGCTTCAGCAAAACCTTTGGCCTGGGCATCCTTGAGCACTTCTTCAAAAGGAATGGCATGGTCAGTCATCTGGGTAAGGATATAGTTTGCCGTACCGTTCATGATTCCCATGATCGAAAGTATTTTGTTCCCGACCAACCCTTCCTTGAGGGATTTGATAACCGGGATGCCGCCCCCGACACTGGCCTCAAAACCAACTTCAACTCCTTTACGGGCTGCGGCTTCAAAAATTTCTTTACCGTGAAGGGAGAGGAGCGCCTTATTGGCGGTCACTACATGCTTTCCGTGGTCAATAGCCTTTAAAATAAAGGACCTGGCCGGTTCGATCCCGCCTATAAGCTCAACAACAATGCTTATTTCAGGATCGTTTATTATTTCATCAACATTTTTGGTAAGTGTGACGCTGCCGCCCCGGCTGATGTGTTCCGGCAGGGAATCAACCATGATGTCTGCTATCTTGCTGAGCCTGATACGTGCACCGGTTCTTTTTTCAAGCCTTTCCTGCTGTTCATAAAGAACCTGGGCCAGACCGCTGCCTACAGTGCCAAAACCGATGAGACCTATCTTTATCTCCTGCATACAAAACTCCTGAAATCCAATTAAAAAAATAAGTATAAAAAACAAATGCCCCGGGAAGGCTATATACAATCATTTTTCCCGCAAGGGTACAAGAAATACATTCTTTGAACATTGATGTCAAAAGATAAGTAAGGAAGTGACAGAAGTTTGAAGTGAGTTGAAGTAATTTTAATGAACAATATATGACCCCCAAAAAAATCAGACTATAGCAACTCTAGGCGCCTGCAATTTTAAATCACATGAGGCACTTTTAATATTTTATTTGCATCAAATTTCATTTGGGATATATTGCCCTTGCAAAAATGAATCGTGCTTCAGTTATATGGTTTTGCATAAAATGTTGTATCTCAGGCGGTTAGGGTATTTTTCAGTTTTAAGAAAAGATTCAAAAAAAGGAGTAGCTCATGAACATTCTGGTATTTGGACCCAATGGAAGCGGCAAGGGCACGCAAGGTGCCATTGTCCAGAAGAAATATAATATGCCGCATATCGAATCCGGTGCAATTTTCCGGAAGAATATCGGCGGCGGCACTGAACTCGGCAAAAAAGCCAAGGAATATATTGACAGGGGTGACCTGGTACCTGATGATATTACCATACCAATGATACTTGACAGGCTTAAGGAGGATGACTGCAAGAATGGCTGGCTGCTCGATGGCTTTCCCCGTAATAAGGTACAGGCCGAAACACTGGCCAAAGCCTTGGCTGCAGCAGGCATGGATCTCAACTATGTTATAGAAATTGTTCTGGACAGGGAAATTGCCAAGCTGCGCATTACCGGTCGCCGTCTTTGCGTCAACGATAACAATCATCCCAACCATATCGCTTTTGATGCCATTAAGCCGGTGGAAAAAGAAGGCAAACTGGTATGCAGGGTATGCGGCGGGGATTTGAAAACCAGGCCTGATGACCAGGATGACGTTGCCATTGATAAGCGGCATAACATTTATTACGATGATGTTACAGGGACCATGGCTGCGGTCAATTACTTTAAGCAACTGGAGGGCCCGAAGGTAATATCGGTAGATGGGACGCCCTCCATCCCGGAAGTTTCTGATTCCATTATGAAAGAGCTTCCGTAAGAATTTTATCTACAGCGCGGCAGGATTTTATTTCCTGCCGCGTTGTTTTCAGAAATACTTTTTCTGTCTCTCGCTGAAAAAACCTGCCGCGTATTGCAAATCATCTTAAAATGATAATAGTATGCAACCGTGTTTCAAGTTCACTCGCTTTACAAAAAAAGCATTCCAGCGCAAAAACTTGACGATTTTCCCTGAATAGGGATATACTGCGGGATGGTCTAATGTCCTGACAAAAAGTGTATCAGTTTATCATGGACTGAGCCTATCCGGCTTGCTGTGATAATTAAATGTACGTGGAGAAATACAGATGCCTTTATTTGATTTTATCTGCCGTTCATGTGGCAAGGAATTCGAAGCACTTGTCATGGGGAGCAGTAAGCCGAAGTGTCCGGAGTGTCACAGCGAGGACCTGCAAAAGCAGATGTCGGTTTTCGCCCACCGCAGCGGTGGCGATACCTCTTCAACAGGAGGATCAAGCAGTGGTTCGGGGTGTTCCAGCTGTTCCAGTTCCAGCTGCAGCTCCTGTCATTAAACAGAAGCAATCAGTCACTTTTCAGCTGACAGTATGAAAAGTAAACGCTAATAACCAGAAGAGAATTTCACTCATGAGAAAACATATAAAGATTGGCACCCGGGGCAGCCTTCTGGCCAAGACCCAGTCAACATGGGTCAAAAAACAAATTGAAACCGCGCATCCCGATGTTTCGGTTGAACTGATAATCATTGTGACAAAGGGGGATAAAATCCTCGATGTTCCCCTGGCAAAGGTGGGCGGCAAGGGATTGTTTGTCAAGGAGATCGAGGAGGCACTGCTGCGCAAGGATGTTGACCTTGCCGTGCACAGCATGAAAGATGTGCCCTCCGACCTGCCCGAAGAATTACACTTGGGTATTATTCCCTTACGGGAAAATCCCCATGATGCCTTCATTTCGAGCAAATATGCAACACTGGCAGACTTGCCGCAGGGATCAACAGTCGGGACCAGCAGCCTGAGACGACGGTCCCAGCTTGCTGCCCTGCGTCCCGACCTTGAGATTGTCGATCTGCGCGGCAACCTGGACACAAGGCTGCGCAAGCTTGATGAAGGGCAGTTCCAGGCTATTATTCTGGCAGCGGCAGGTTTGAACCGTCTCGGTATGAGTTCCAGAGCAGCAGGATATTTCACCGCCAGGGAAATGCTGCCTGCTGTTGGCCAGGGTGCTTTGGGCATTGAGTTGCGCAAAGACGATGCGGAACTTTTGGCAGGCTTACAGTTTCTTAATGATGCCCGGACAACAACGGCGGTTACAGCAGAAAGGGCATTCCTGCACAGACTTGAAGGAGGCTGTCAGGTTCCCATAGGTGCCTTTGCCGAAGTAACCGATAATCAGGTGGAACTGACAGGGTTGGTAGCCTCAGTTGACGGCAAGGTGGTACTGAAGGAATCAATGACCGGGCCCCAGGCCGAGGCGCATGATATGGGAATCAAGCTGGCCAATAAACTTCTTGATATGGGCGGCAGAGAGATTCTTGCTGAGGTTTATGGCCAGTAATGAGTCAAGAACTGAACAATAGTGAACGGGATAATTGCGGCAGGCAGCCGGATAAAAAGGCGAAAGAAAATCACTCCGCTTCAATGGTATACCTCGTGGGAGCTGGACCGGGTGATCCGGGCCTGATAACAATTCGCGGCAAGCAGCTTCTGGAACGGGCTGAAGTTGTCATCTATGACTACCTGGCCAGCAAAAAACTTCTTAAATATGTGCCCAGGGATGCGGAGTTCATCTATGCCGGAAAGCGTGGTGGCGTCAAGCATACCCACACCCAGCAAGAAATAAATCAGATGTTAATTGACCGAGCCAAGTCAGGGCGCATGGTTGTCAGGCTTAAGGGGGGTGATCCCTTTATATTCGGACGTGGCGGCGAGGAGATTGAAGAACTTGTAAAAGCAGGTATTCCTTTTGAAGTCGTACCCGGAGTTACATCCGCGACAGCAGCGGCCACCTATGCCGGCATTCCTATCACTCACAGGCAGTATACCTCTACCGTGGCCTTTGTGACCGGTCATGAAGACCCGACAAAGCCTGACACAAATATAGCATGGGACAAATTAGCCACGGGTGTTGGAACCATCGTAGTATATATGGGTATAAAAAACCTTAAATCGATCACGGAAAAGATAATCAAGTCCGGCCGCGATCCGCATACCCCGGTTGCTGTAGTTAGATGGGCCTCAACCTCTGAACAGCGAACAGTAGTGGGTAATCTTGAGAATATTGACGGGATTGTTAAAAAACATAACATTAAGCCGCCGTCACTTGTTGTGATAGGTGAGGTTGTAAAGCTCAGGGATGCTATCAACTGGTATGAAAAAAGGCCTCTCTTCAGTAAGCGTATAGTGGTTACCCGGACACGGGATCAGGCAAGTGAACTGGTGACCCTGCTGGAGAATTATGGGGCGGAATGTCTTGAATATCCAACCATTTCACTTGAGCCTGCAGCATCGTATGATATTCTGGATCGGGCCCTGGCAGAACTGGAAACTTATAACTGGCTGCTCTTTACCTCCATCAACGCGGTTGAGTATTTTTTCAGGCGTTTGTTTGAACTGGATAAGGATGTGCGTGATATTAAGGGGCCTAAAATTGCTGCTGTCGGCAGAGTGACGGCAGAAGCCCTGATCAGCCGGGGAATCAGGGCTGATCTCCTGCCTGAAGAGTTTACCGGTGACGGTCTGGCTGAGATCCTTATAAAAACAAACGTCAAAGGAATGCGGGTTCTTATTCCCAGGGCTTTGAAGGCAAGAGAGACACTGCCGGAAGCATTGAGCAGCGCCGGCGCTGATGTGACTGTTGCCCCGGTATATCAGAACGTTCTGCCTTCAAGTTCGTCGGGTGAGCAGCTTAAAGAAGAACTCCAGACAGCTCTGCAGAACAAAAGTATTGACATGGTGACATTTACCAGCTCGTCAACTGTAAAGAATTTTGTCAGACTTCTGGATATATCCACTCCGGGTGAAATGCAGAAACTCATGTCCGGAGTTGCCGTGGCGACTATTGGTCCAATAACAGCAAAAACTGCTGAACAATCCGGTATGCACGTTGATGTGCAACCGGCAGCGTATACGATACCCGACCTCGTTGACACTATAGTAAAGTATTTTACTTCACAACAAGTTGTCTGAGGCTTAGCAGCAGAGTCATTTCAGCCCTAAATACTGTGTGAAAGGCATTATTTTTAGCCTTTAATAGTTCATGATGATTGAAAAAAAAGCTCAAAGTATAAAATCATTACCGCCTGCCTATCAAACCTTAGCACCTTTTGAGAAGTTCCTTCTTCAACTTGTCTCCATAATCTATGAACCGGTCAACCGTATTACCCTGGTCAATTGTCTGCGCAGAGCCAGAATAACCGGTCCGCAAGGTGAGTGGCTGACTTCAGCCACAATAAGC
>JAFDCT010000173.1 GCA_019312695.1 Deltaproteobacteria bacterium
CTGATAGCTATATGCTTTCTCCGACAGCAGCATCCAGCATCTTTGGCAGCCCACCCCTGTCATCTGGAGTAAAGCCGAAAATTTCCTGCCAGATTTCATTATTTTCCATACAGAGATAGATGCAGGTTTTTGCCTCAGCATGTTGCTGCAGCTGCACATAAATGTGCTTATACATCTCCACCCGCAATGTTCTGAAGTATCTGGCTTTTCCATCTAGGCCTTCGATGAATTCCTCATGAAAAAATTTTGATTTAGGAAAACGGTAAGCCGCTATCTTCTTTAAGGCTGGCAGATAACGCAGGCATCCCATGCTTATCCAAACGATATGCTCTCTGGGGACCATGGCAAAAAGCCTGGCAATTGTTTCTGAGTAGCCCTGTTCCCAGTCGGCATGATAGATTATCGGATCAAAATGAAAGGCAAGTTTATAGCCCCATGATGCACACCTGGCAGCTGCAGCCAGACGCTGCTCCAGCGAGGCTGTCCGGAACTCCTCGTTAGCAACTATTGCAGGAGTGTTTAATGACCATGCCACTACAGTCCTACCGCCATGATCAAGCCCTTCAAGATTCTCTATTACAGAGGTTTTGGTCTTAAGTTCCAGCACGGCTGAATCTTTGTCCCGCATGAATTCAATTAATCCCCGGCTTAACCCCGTCAGGCTATCCAGGGCAAGGCTGTCTGTAAATTCTCCGGTGCCGATACGCCAGAAACGCTTTGGATCTTGCGCAAATGCTTCGGACACTTCGGCCAATAGATCCTCGATATTGACAAAAAATGAAAGGTGGGGGTTGTTAAGATATGCCTGCAAAATGCAGTAAACACAATCCATGGCGCAATTCATGCCAATGTTGAGAACCTGGTAGTCACAACAGATGTATTCTCTTGTCCCGGGACATGGTTTGAAGAATTTGCCGCGATTTTTACTGAGCAGCAGGTTTCGTTTGCCCTTTGTTAAACTGCCTGGATATGATCCAAGATCTGGAATACTGAATTTTTCACTGGAAACCACTTTGACCGGAATCTTTTTTGCCCGAGCAAGTATCCGGCGTGTCACAGGATGATCAATACAATCAGGTTCGACATGGATATTATTTATATAACCTACCGGGTCCGGCATAGTTGTCCGCTTATTGACCATCATGCGCTTTGCCTACTCCAGGCAGTTTTCGGCAAATTGAGATAGTATCTACCCTCTGCGACCCTACCGTGCTTGACACACCCCCTGCCATAAATCTGGCATTTTCGCTCTAACTCTTCCAGGGCAGACGCTTTTTGATTATCAGTAAGCTTTCCGATTGTCAGCAACTTCATGATTGCCTGGATACGAAACTTGTCCATTCCCATCCGATAGATTGTAGATACCTGGTCATTTCTGCCGCCATCCTTTAAGGTCAAAGGCTGATCAACCAGAAGAAATTCCTGTTCAGTACTGACCCGCAGCCAGAATTCATAATCCTCACAGCAGGAGTACTCCTCATCAAAAAACCCATAACGCTCAAAAATCCCCCTGTGCATCATGACCGTGGACATTCCTACAGCGCAGAGCTGCAAACTTCGTTTGAAAATATCTCCATTACATTTTTGGTGCTTTTTCTTCTGGTTTAACAAACTGCCCTTGCGGTACCATATTTCCTGGGTGTGGTAAATCAGAAATGTCGGTTCTGCCTGCATGGCCCTGACCTGTAAGTCTAGTTTATTCTCAGCGAACCTGTCATCAGAATCAAGAAATGCTATAAGTTCATGTTTCGCTTTCTGTATCCCACTGTTCCTGGCAGCTGCAGGTCCCCGGTTTTCCTGTCTCAGGTAAATAATTCTGGGATCATGGCTTGCAAACAATTCTGCAGTGTTGTCTTCTGAGCCATCATCAACAATAATGAGTTCATAATATGGGTAAGACTGCGCTAAAACCGAATCTACGGCCTTTGACAGAAATTCTTTCCGGTTATATGTCGGAATAATAATACTTACGGGTTTTTCCATTTTATGTTTAATGCAATTTTTGTTTAAACTTCAGCTCTGAAAAAACTGATTTAAACGAAATCTTTGACATTTCTTTCCAAAACCTGTTTATGTGAATATATAAACTCATGTAACTTTTTTAGTAAAAAATTTCATACTTCCCTACATTCAGAAAATGAATTTTAAAATTATAATAATAAATATATTTAAGAATCCATGTATAATTATCTTCTCATCAATGCAAATCCTTATGAAATTCGTATCGCGCTCATAGAACATGGCAATCTGGTAGAATTCTACCAGGAAAGACCAGTCGAAAAAGGGTTGGTCGGCAATATCTACCAGGGCCGTGTAGTTCGTGTTCTGCCTGGAATGCAGGCCGCCTTTGTCGATCTTGGACTTGAGCGTACCGGTTTTCTTTATGTTGACGATGTCAGTAATGACAATAAGCATTTCGAAGACCGCATGATGGATAACGGCTGCCAAAGCTGCCGCGAAACTCCGGAAATTATCCAGGAAGGACCTGCACCACAGGTAAACATTGAAGACCTGCTGACTGAAGGACAGGAAGTCATGGTGCAGATATGCAAGGAACCACTGGGAACAAAGGGTGCAAGATTGACGTGCAATATTACCCTGCCCTGTCGTAATCTTGTTTATATGCCCATGACTGATCATATCGGCATTTCCAGAAAGGTGGAAAATGACGAAGATCGGCAGCGGCTAAGGCAGGAAATTGAAAATCTGCGGCCTCAGGATGCCGGTTTTATTGTCAGAACCGTTGCTGAAAATGCCTCACGTGAAGACCTTGAAGCTGATATGGAATTTCTTCTCCATCTCTGGGGAGAAATAAAGGATCGCGTGTCCAAGGCTAATGTACCGAGCATTGTTTATGAGGATCTGGATATCACCCAGCGGGCGGTGCGTGATCTTTTTACCCCGGACATTCAAAGGGTTGTTGTTGATGACAAGGCCACCTATCAAAGGGTCTGTAATTTCGTAGAAACCTTTGTGCCCCAGTTGCGTAACAGGATCTCTCTCTATGAAAATGAAGTTCCCCTGATGGACGCTTATGGTGTTGAAGTTGAAATCAGCCGCGCCCTGGAAAAAAAGGTATGGCTGCGTTCGGGAGGATACATCATAATTGAAACCACTGAGGCACTAACGGTTGTCGATGTCAATACCGGACGTTATGTCGGCCGGAAAGATCTTGAAGAAACGATCTTCAAAACCAATATGGAGGCGGTAAAGGAGATTGCCTATCAGCTCAGGCTTCGTAATATTGGCGGTATTATTATTATCGATTTTATCGATATGGAACAGGAATCAAACCGTGAGGATGTTTTCACTGCCCTGCAGGAAGCTGTAAAAAAGGACAAGAGCAGAGCAAATATCCTTAAGGTTTCTGAATTCGGCCTTGTACAGATGACCCGCAAAAGAGACCGGGAGAACCTTTCACAGATGATGTGTGAACCCTGCATGTATTGCGGTGGAGAAGGATTGCTTAAATCGAGACGCTCTGTATGTTACGAAATTTTCCGGAAACTTTCGCACGAAGGCCCCAAAATGGCCGGCGGCAGTGTCACGATAAAGGTACATCCAAGCGTTGCCGACCTTATGCTCAAGGATGAGACACTGAACACCGAAAATCTTGAAAAAGAGACCCAGAAACGTTTCATTATAGTGGCTGATAACGATATGTACCTGGAAAAATACAAAATTGTCTGGGAGAAATCATAATACCTGATTGTATATTAGAAAAAATTTAATAAATTTAGGAAATAAAAATGTCTGACA
>JAFDCT010000174.1 GCA_019312695.1 Deltaproteobacteria bacterium
AATGTCAGAGGGGGGGTCAGGCGGCGCGGAAGCCATAGGCCTTTCAGATTTCCGTCTCAGGTTCTCCCATGGTTAGTACTCAGTAATATCTCCTGAGGGGGCAGCTGCAATACAAGGTAAGATCAGGGAGGGCGAAAAGGTCCCGCAGGAACTCATCGATGCCTGTGCCGACAACCTGAAAATCACGGCCCAGGATAATCTCGGGCTTGGTACTATTGACCGGATCATAAAGGAGCCGACTCTCGGTGCAAAACGTGATGATTTCACCTTTTTCAAGCAACTCCGCTCTGAAATAATCCGGGCAACCGATGAAGTGGTGCTCAAGACCAAAAGCCTCAGGGCTTTCCGGGCATATGAGGTCAAGCTGAAAAAAGCTGAGGAAGCCGCGACAGAAGAACCTGAAATTTATATATCCTGGGATCTCAACCAGGATGAAATAAAGCGTCTTCTTTTTTATCGCTCCAAAAAATACAGAAATATGGCTGCCAACTACTTTGGCGGCCAGCCCTCATCATCTGAAGCAATTTACAGGCGCACCAGAAATATACTTTTCAGGCTCTATTACAGCTTCCGTTATGACCTTCTGCGACACCAGCAGAAGCAGGTTGAAAAAGTCATCAAGGATGTTTCCGGAGAAGGCTCGGTACTGCTCAAGAGAATTACCGCCCCTTTTACCACTGCCTATAATTTCATAAGCCGCAAATCTGAAGAAACGAAAAAAATCCGACCGACCATCGAGCGTCCGAGTGTTCCGGAAGAACTAGACATCTGGGACACCTATACGAGCCCTCTGGCCAATGAGGACCGTACCATAAGCTGTCCCAATGCCGTCAAGTATGGCTGCAAGGACCTCTGGGTCCCTGATCTCTATGGTGAATTCTGCGGTGTCTGTGAAAACTGCGGGCACCATTTTCCCCTGGAGTATGAGTGGTACCTGAAACACCTGTTTGATCCCGATTCCATCAAGGTTTTCAACAGCGAAATCCAGTCCCTTAATCCCCTGGGCTATCCGGGCTTTGCAGACCGTCTGGATTCAGCCCGCGCCATAACCGGACGTGATAGTGCCAACATCACCTTCTACTCCAAGGTCATGGATGTGGATATTGTTGTCTCAATGCTCTACAGCGACTTCCGCAACGGGACCGTCGGGGCAGCCGAAGGTGAAAAATTTGTCAGGGCCTGCGAAAAAGCCCGGTTGAAACGAAGACCCCTCCTGTCCTATGTCCATACCACTGGCGGCATAAGGATCCATGAAGGAACTCTTGGGGTCACCCAGATGCCGAAATGCACCATGGCTGTCCGCGAGTATATTGACTCAGGTGGACTGTATATCGTTGTTTATGACAATAATTCCTATGCCGGACCAGTTGCCAGTTTTCTCGGCTGCTCACCCTACCAGTTTGCCATCCGTTCCAGCAGGATAGGATTTGCCGGAAGCAGGGTTATAAGAGAAACCACCGGTGAAGATGTTCCTCCGGATTACCATAACTGCCGTAATGCCCTTAAACGATGGCATATCCAGGGCATCTGGGACCGCAGGGACTTCCGAAAGAATCTTTACAAGGCTCTCCTGACCATGGGCGGTAGGAATCTCTATTACCGGTAATTGCTGTCGAGCTAAACAAAAATCAGACTATAATGAACCGAGACCATGGACCAAGACATTAATTTTGATGAAATAATAAACAAATACCGTTCAGACCCTTTTGACTATCTGGATGTAGTGACACCGCATACGGGACTCGTCAAATTCAAGGTCAGCGACGGGGAAAAGGTTGATGGCCCCAGCGGCAAATGGCACCATCATCCCGGCACTTTACTGTATATGATCAACCGGGAAAAGAACCCTAAACCCATATATTCACTGACAAACGGCGTGGTTGCTTCTCTACGCCGCGAGCTTGAAGGGGAATTTGTCGAAGCCGGCGAAAAACTCATGACCATTCAGCATCCTCTCAAAAAAAGAGAGATTATTGAGGGGATTCTGCAGAATGTCCTTTACCTCTTCAAAGCGCCGGAAAAGGCAAAATACTTTTTTTCCTTAGATATCCAGGCCCGCCTGGAAAAACAGGACGATAAGGCTGTTTTTATTAAACCGGGTGATGAAATTATCACCATGTCTCTCATGAAAAGAGATACGCCCATTTATTACAGCGGTGAAGAAGGCATCATACATTCAGTCTATTTCAAGCCTGGTGAGAGCGTAAAGCAGGGTCAGCCGCTGATAGGGGTATGTGCCAAGGAAAAACTGCCTTTGATCCAGAAGATTATTACGCATGTCAAGGCTGAATGGTCCTAACCTGTTTCATCCGGGAAAGGCTCTTTGGAACAATTTCTGTGTCAAACTTCGGAATTGCTTGTGCGACGCACCACATGTGCGACTCCGCATAATTCCTTGTTTTCCTTGTCCTTGTTCCCAATTTCTCGTTTTTGAAGAGAAAAAGATGTATAAATTACAACAAAATACCGAGTTTGCTGTTAACGCTTTACGGCAAAATTGTTTCGCACAAAAGACCAGGAGGAATTTTTTGTTTTTTCCGAATCTTCTGACAGCTGCTATCTTTATTGTTTTTTCCCTATCATCATGCACTATGGTTTCAAAAGAAATGCTGCCCGGTATGGAATACCGTGCAAATCCACAGGTAAAAATCATCGAGTATGACGACCATGCCAAACTTCAGGAGGATTGCGCTGAACACGTTAAAGAGACATATATATGGCTTTCCGGATGTTCGCTGGTACCACAAGATCCGCAGGGGACATGTATTATACGGATAATGGCTGGAGATGAAAGAATCAAAAAACATGAAATGGCACACTGTCATGGCCATGCTGATACATTTCTGCCGTGGAAGGCCGATTCCGATTTTTACAGCAGACATAAACAGCAATAATGGACCTTACAAAAAAACTCTCTCCCGACTCTATCCAGCAAATCATACAGCAGGAGGAAATTCCCCTCCGCAGCAAGACATTTTCTCTTAATACAGTAACTGAAATATTTCGCTACGGTGCCATAATCGGCTATACCGGCGAGCATCATGATCAGATTGGCCGGGGCATGGACTGGGCCCGGCATTTGATAGATAAGGCTGAAGAGACAAACCTCTCTTTTCCCAGCGGAACTGTCATCCTGGCCGACCAAATGGTTCAGAGCAAGGGGCGCTTCAAAAGACCTTGGCATGCCCCCAGGGGCGGACTCTGGCTCACACTTGTCCTGGCCAACACCCTGCTGCCTGAAAGCCAGCTGCTTGTTCCCATGGCTGCCGGCATAGCCTGCTGTGAAACCCTGAGATCGACCGGTATTAAAGCTTACCTAAAATGGGTAAACGATGTTTTGGTCAACGGTAAAAAGATTTCAGGCATCCTCACTGAAACTTACAGGAGCCCCCGTTTTAAGGAGGAATATATTCTGCTGGGTATTGGCATCAACGTTAACAACAACGTATTTCCTGCCGAACTTTCCAGCCAGGCGACTTCTATGAAATCATGCCTCAACAGGGAATCGAGCTTGCCGGAAGTGACAGCAAGGCTGCTGGCAAAACTCCGGTGGAATATTGGCCTTCTTTATCATGAGGAGGCAAGACACCTTGAAATTCACGGGGGTATTGGCAAAAACAGTGAAACACTGACTGAAAACATGAACCAGGATAAGCACCTGCTTCTGGAAAGTTACAAAAGCCTCTCTGATATTTTTGACCGGAGAGTGCTTTTTGGTTTTAATGTCCAGGAAAATCCTCAGTTTGAGGCAAAAGTAATCGGTCTAGACAATTCCGGCGGTTTAATTCTTGAACTGGAAGACACCTCACGAATAGTGCAGCACAGCGGTGAAATTATTTACCTGGACTGAACTCTATGGGCCGGGCTGTTTTCTGCAAAAATATCTAGCGCTAGGCTGAACCGCTAATACCAGCCACTCAACTTTTTCCCAGAAAATTCCAGGCAGTAATCTCGCGCTGCAGAAGATAGTGACCATATATTTTGAAAAGGAGTAGAGCTTCCCGGATTGAGGTTTCAGAAAAACGCAACCGCTCAATTTTTTCCAGGGGCAGGTCCTGGGCATGCTGGAGCAGCCTGACAGTATTCAAAGATAGAGAAACCTGTTCGCGTGATACAACTTCAGGCGAACAGTTCCTGCACAGCATTCCATGCCGTACAGGATGAAATATATAGGGCATGCCGTCCGCTTGATCATTCTCACACTTGATGCAGCCGGCCAGGTGCAGTTTATAGCCTAAAAGAGTGTAAAGCTTTACCTGGAAAAATATCTGTACCATCTGGGGCGGGCTGCCCCTGTCTATATGCTGAAGGGCCCAGAGTAGAAGGTGAAAGATATTTATATCCGCATCATAATCCCTGGACCAGTAATAGACCAGTTCACAGGCCAACACTCCACTGACATAACGATCGTAATGCTGCCGCAGACTCATAAAAGGATTCAGCAGTTCAGCTTCATCAATGCGAAAGAGCCCTGAACGGCTGCGGTCATCATAGAGAACCTGAAGCAGAGAAAATATTTCCAGCTTATTGCTGAAGCGCTTCCTGCTTTTCTTGGCCCCCTTGGCAATTCCTGCCAGCTTCCCTTCCTGCTCGCTGTAGAACGTGACAATTTTATCCGACTCCCCAAGATCATTCACCCTGAGAACAATGGCTGTCATTTTTTTACTGGTCATTACAAGGTAAACTGCAGGGTTTTGGTTGGAATTTTTTCAGCAGAGAAAATTTGGGAAATAATCGGGAAAATATGAAAAAAGCACAGGGCAGTACCCCTGGAAAAAACCAAGGTGGTTATAGGGCGCCAGGTAATTCTTGTAAACCCAGAAAATAAGGAGGCCTGAAGCGGCAACGATAACCGGTAAAAGTAAGCGGTGTAGCGTTTCGGCCAAAAAGGTCCCCTCTTGCCCCTTTATGGTTATTACCGTGCTGAAACCGGATGCGCTCCCAGGCTTCTTCATGCTCGTCGCCTCATGCTGGTACTTTACCTTTATTTCCTCGGAATCAGCCTCAAGGTATTGGGCATATTTTTTTAAAAGGCATTAATATATACTTCGGCGAGAAGCCCCTCCCTGTCTTCAACTTCCAGGGTTTGTAGAATAGCTGTGGTGATACCTGTTGATCCAGATACCTCCTCCAGGGTGATATTGCCGCTTAAACGCCTGTTACGCAAGTAACTTCCGAGAGTCTGAAAAATTCAACCGGGCAGCATAATTTCCCTTTTCTGTAGACTCGTTGCTCTTTTGCCTATACCTTTCGGAACCTATAGTCTCACGCCTCCAGCATTATATTACAGCAGGATATTGATGTATGCCTCATCACGAAGAGTTTTTACCCAGTTCTTATAATTTTCCTCCATCTCCTGGCGGTAAAGAATATCCCTGATTTCCTCCCGAACAGCTTCGTACGGCGCCTTAACAACTATATCTCCTTCACGCAAGGAAAGCAGTTTGAAAAATTGGAAGGCATTGCCTGTTTCAACAATCGGGCTTATTTCACCGGGTTTCATTGTCAGAATTACGTCCTTCATATGGCCCGCCATTTCATCTTTCTTAAACATGCCTATATCGCCTCCATCTGCAGCTGACGGCAGGTTTGAATATGACTGGGCCAGGCTATTAAAACTTTCACCCTCAAGCACTCTCGCACGTATCTCTTCCGCTTTTTCCCTGGCCGCATCTTTCGTGTCAAACCCCGCTTCTGTCAGTGTGATGCTGTTTCGCCAGGTAAAACCCATCTGCAGGATATGATAACCGCTTTCCCCTTTTTCCTGGGTATATTCAGTTTGATAATACTGCTGAATATCATCCTCAATAATGACTATCCGGGACCGCACCTCCAAGCTGATCAGCTTGGACTGTAAAATTTGATCCCGAATGTTCTCACGGTATTCCTGCTCAAAAATATTCATTGCCGCCAATTCACTTCTGAAATCCTCTATGGTGGCATTATTCTGTGCCAATATCTGATCGATTGCCCTATCTATTTCTTCATCAGTTACTTTTATCGCCAACTTCTCAGCATGCTGCCTGACTATTGTTTTGTCTATCAGGCTGGACAGTACTTCCTCCCTGGCCTTTTCCATGGCCCTTTTCATTTCTGCCTCTGGTGTCTTTGCTTTAATCCGAGCGAAAAATTCCTTCCCCGTCTTATCAAGTTCAGAAAGGGTTATGACATCATTATTGACGACCGCTACTACCCGGTCGACAAGATGCTCCCCATAGGAATGGACAGCCGTGGAAAAAAATATAAGAAAACTTACAAATAATAAAAGTGAACGGCTCAGCATTTTAAAATTCCCAAACATTTGAAATTTTTTAAAAAAATTATACTTGAATGTCTACAAAAAGTACCCGGCTCGGTGGAATTTATACTTACTCCTTTTAATTTTAACGGACAACCAATTATTCTACGTATCATAAAAAGCGCGGTGCGAACAGCTGTGCCTTTAATAATTGAAACTTTTTAGTTCCTCGCAGATTCTGCTGCCATTTTGCTTCTGACAAGTAGTGAAAACCAACATATGCTTTATGTAATCTCATTGGCAAGGATAAATTTTATCAGACTCAACCGTCCCGCCCTAAACCGGCTGGATAGTATTAAGCGACTGGTCGGGTCCAGGCATCCTCTGACATGAACTCCGGCCACTTTTTGCGGGCTTCTGCCAACGAATCCATTGTGCCGATATCCATTGCGAACTCTCCACTGTCATATGCCTTCATCTTTCCGACCATGCGGGGCAGCACATGGCAGCTCAGGTCCAGTACAGCCTCTTCCCGCCTTTCTTCAGGTTTAGGAAAATAGTTAAAAATTCTGTCATCTGCTATATAGATCCCGCCGGCTCCCAAATCCGACTTCGGTTTCTCCGGTTTTTCTTCAAAATCTGTGACCATGTCATTATCATCAAGGCAGACAATACCGGCACGCTTCGGATCAGCCCCCCTGTATACCCTTATGGTCAGTGGTTGTTGGTATTCAATATGAAAGGCCAGCATCTTCTGCAGGTCAAGCCGGGTAAGGTTATCACCATAGATAATGAAAAATGGGCCGCTGCCGGCCCATTCCCGGTTAGCCAAGATAGTGCCGCCACTGCCAAGCAAAGTGGACTCATGAAAGAGGAGGACCTGTATCTGATTATGATCTGCTGTCCACTTTTTGACAAAGACATGAACCTGTTCATGCAGCCAGTGGGTATTTATCAGGACCTCAGTAATGGAGGATCGTGCCAGATGTTCAAGCCATATCTGCAGCAGGGGTTTACCGTTGATCGGCAGGAGACATTTGGGAATAGAGTCTGTAAGAGGCCTCAGTCTTTCACCCCTTCCAGCGACTAAAAGAAAGGCCTTCAGCCTTTGCTGTGTTCCTTGACGTATTTTCATCAGCTGATAGGGAACTCTGATCTTTCGCTAACGTATAAATTTCTACCAGGAATTCATTTATGCAGTCAGTTTAAATCCCTCTTCTATCATCCTCATCATGGTGATCGGGATGATATGGATTTCCTTGCAGCCATACTGTGCCAGGATCTGCTGTGCCTTTCTGGCCCTGTTGCCCGACCGGCAATGGATGTAGATTTTTTTGTTGTCCTGCTTTATTTGCCGCAGGTTTTCAATACCTTTACCCTGCTCCAGGTCTGAAAGGGGAATATGAATAGCGCATTTGAAGTGATACTGCTCCCATTCACTCAGTTCCCTGATATCTATCAACTGTGCTTTGCCTGCCCTGAGCTCCCTGAGGACTTCCTGGTAGTCATCCTGTTTATCTTCAAAAAGGAAATCATAATTTATCATCACTGTGCTCACATGTTGAAATCTGTATTATTTTTCAGAATCCTCCTTAAGCCCACTGCCTTTGCCCCACAGGTGATCCTGGCCGAAACGCTCAAACCACCAGTCTTCGCTTTCAAACTGCTCATTTTCCCCTGGTGTCAACGGGAAGCGGTATGCCGCGCAATAGTGGAGCAATTTCTCATATGACTCAATAAGTTCATGCATCTCAACCCCTTGAGTTCCCCTTTTTGCGGTTCTTTTTACATCAGGATGATATTTTTTTGACTTGCGCCGGTATGCCTTCTTTATTTCCGCCAGAGTTGCATTTTCTCCAAGGCCCAGGAGTTCTGCAGCTGCCTTGATCTCTGCCCATTCCTTTCTGGTCATTTTTACTGGTCCTTTTTATTCTTCCAACTCTTTTCCGTTCCTGCCAGCAGCCTGTTGATATTATCCATATGCTTCAGCCAGATGAATACCGCAATGAAAAATGCGAGAAAAACATGATTGGGCGAACCTCCAAGCAGCCAGATCCAAAGAGTCATCAATGCCGAGACAAGCAGTGAGCCCACTGAAACAAAACCAGAGACATAGACAATACCGGTAAAAAGAAAAAGACTGATCAGCACCGCAACCGGTTCGAGTATAATAAAAACCCCGAGGGCGGTTGCCACACCTTTGCCGCCCTTGAATTTCAGGTAAACAGGGAAAATATGCCCCAGGAAAGCGGCTCCGCCGCAGAGTGAAACAGCCAGATCCACCTCCTGGACAGAAATCGCCAGACCTGTGTGGGCAAAATACCAATAGACGGCCAGCATGGGAATTGCCGCCTTGAGGACATCTCCCAAAAGTGTAATCATTCCCAGCTTTTTACCGAGAAGCCGCGTTACATTTGTGGCCCCGATATTACCGCTGCCCGCCTTGCGGATATCTCCTCCGCCTACGGCCTTTGCCAACAGCAGACCTGTCGGTATGGAGCCGATTAAGTATGAAATTATGATAAACAGAAACAGCATTTAAATAGACTAAACTTTTTGGGTTTTTGGTAACTTAGAGCATCTCTGCTACGTCTTGCTCTTTTTGAATACAGGTTCCAGGCCGCTCATTTCAACATATGAGCCGATTGCATCCTGGAACTTTCTGACATAGAGACAGTCCCATATTGCCAGCACCTTGTTGCGGGCCATGTGTACCGGGATTGCTGCACCGTCACTGCGTTTTGCCACATCAGCAGTTTTTTCAAGGACATAGGCAAAAATCTGTGGTTTTCTGCATACTGCCGGGCGTTCTGCATATACCCGGCATTTTCTGGTATCCGCCAATAAGTGCGGGCAGGCTGCACCTTCCGGCAGTATGAGACTCCAGCCGGTTCGCCAATGGTACAGCGCCATATCATGCCTATAAAAAAGTTTCTGCCCTATTCGCAGAGAGGGCTCAGAGTGGGCCGTCATCGTGCGGCTCTGCGAAGTATCAACTCGATCTATCGGAAACAGATCAATCTCGCTTTCTGTAAGCGGAATCTCAAAGAACCTCTGCTTCATTTCACCTTTAAAGCCGGAGGACTCATCAAACTCACTGTTTGGTCCGGTGCAGCATAGTACACAGCCGCAAGGTTCACACAGCATACTGTTTATCGTTTCGAGTTCCTGGCTGAGAATCTGCTGCTTGATCCAGAGTTCCAGGGCCTGGCGCTTGGCAACAGGTTCCTGCTTTTCATTTATAATAAAGGGAAGACTGACTGAAAGCCTCTTCTTGCCTTTCAGCACCTCGAATTCCTGCAAATAGGCAGTATATGGTCTTAACATCTCCTGAGGGTTCTCAAATACAACACCCTCGAGTTCAACGGATTTTGTTAAGCGACTTATTACCTCATCCATTGTCGCAAAAGGGCCAGTCAGGTACAAGAACTGCACCATGTTTACCAGAGGTAGGACAGGCTTTTTCAATCTTGCAAGGCCATTGGCAAAAATTGTCTCCTCGACTGCATCCATTTTCAATACCATATCATGAAGTTCATCTTCGCTGAAAAAAGCAACCATAACCCATAAGGACTATGAACACAATAATTCAGCCCACTGCTGTTCATTTGAAAATAAGCCGGCATTATTTATGCTTTTTTGTTGGAATATGACCGTGATAATTATTATTGTTTATAAATTATATTGAATACGGACCTTATTAAACGAGTGAAAGAATGGCCATTAAAAAAATTATTACCTATCCTGATCCTGTCTTACGTAAAAAAGTAGAACCTGTTACCTGCTTTGATGAATCCTTAAAAGAGTTGACACAGGACCTCATAGAAACCATGTACGCTGCCCCCGGGGCAGGGTTGGCAGCAAACCAGATAGGTGTATGTTTGCGTGTGGTTGTGGTTGATGCTTCAAAAAGCGAAGAAGAGAAGCAACCTCTTGTTCTGGTCAATCCGGAAATAATTGAAAAAGAAGGTTGTCAAATAGATGAAGAAGGCTGCCTAAGCGTCATTGATCTTACCGCCAAAGTAGAGCGCTTCAAAAAACTGCTGGTTAGAGCCCAGGATCTGGATGGCAAGATCCGGGAATTTGCTGCTGAAGATTTTTTTGCCCGGGTTATTCAGCATGAACTTGATCACTTAAACGGTGTTCTCTTTATTGACCGGCTCAGCCCCCTGAAAAGAGCTTTATATAAAAAGCGCCTCAAAAAGATTTTGCGGGCCCAAGAGGAAGGTGCCGTGTAATATGGTTGCCATAAACCGTATAGTCTTCATGGGGACCCCGGAATTTGCAGTCCCTTCGCTGCATACCCTTCTGGCAAAAGGCGAAAACGTTGTCTGCGTGGTTACCCAGCCTGACCGGCCCAGAGGCAGAGGCAGAAAGGTCCTGCCGCCGCCCGTAAAAGTCCTTGCCAGCGAGACAGCCATTCCTGTTCTGCAGCCTGAACACATCAGGGGCGATGATTTTCGTTCTGCCCTGGAAAAATACAAACCGGATTTAATCGTACTTACAGCCTACGGCAATATCCTGCCTCACCACATCATCAATCTGCCGCCCCTGGGAACCATAAACGTGCATGGCTCCCTGCTGCCCAAGTACCGCGGCGCGGCACCTATACAGTGGGCCCTGATTAACGGTGAAACAGAGACCGGCGTCACTATCATGCAGATGGACGCGGGCATTGATACCGGCGACATTCTTTTGCAGGAAAAAATAACGTTAGAAAAAACAGATACAACCGGAACACTTTCTGTCAAGCTGGCTGAACTCGGGGGAGCTGCTCTTGGCAAAGCTCTTGAACTGTTGCGAGGGGGCAGCCTCGTTCCCGTTAAACAGGATGACGCACAGGCATGTTTGGCCCCGCTTCTCAAAAAAGAAGACGGACTGGTGGACTGGTTCAAATCAGCAGAACAACTGAGCTGCCTGATCCGCGGCCTGGACCCTTGGCCGTCAGCCTTTACAACCCTGGCAGGCAAGAGGCTGCGCCTGTTTTCTCCAGAGATTGTTGCCAATAACTCCTGCCAGAGCAATGTAACAGAGCCCGGAACTGTCTGCCAGGCTGACCGGAACGGACTTCTGGCTGCCACCGGGAATGGCTGCCTCCTTATCAGAGAAATCCAGGCTGAAGGCTCCAGACGCATGAATGTTGAGGCCTTTATCAGAGGCAATCCCATTCAACCTGGCACCATACTGGGGCAATGAAAAAACAAAGAGCAAGAATCCTTTTCTGGGGTTCATTCCTCCTGCTGGTCTTATCCGGCCTGATTCTCCACGTGTTCTGGGGCGAAAGCCTACTGAGCCAGGCCCTATTCCACCTCGAGGATGTCATGACAAACAGCCTCCGGATACGGGAAACTATCCTGTCTTTTGGTATCCTGGCCCCGCTCATATTCATGGTGCTGCAGGTACTTCAGGTTCTCTTTGCTCCCGTTCCGGGTGAGGCTACCGGCATTCTCGGCGGATATCTCTTCGGCGCCTGGTCCAGTTTTATTTACTCCAGCATTGCCCTGGCAATAGGTTCGGCCCTGGCTTTTGGCATAGGTCATTTTTTTGCTGACGCTTTCAGGGACCGTTTTTCCAGAACTAAAATATACCGTCGCTTCAATCATCTTGTTTTCAAGGGTGATTTCGTTATCCCCTTTGTTCTTTTCCTTTTTCCGGGCTTTCCCAAGGATTCTCTGTCATACCTGCTGGGGCTCAGCACCATGCCGTTCAAGGTCTTTATTTTTATCGCTGCAATAGCCCGCATGCCGGGCACCCTGGTCCTTTCCTTTGAAGGAGCCCAGGTTTATGAAAGAAATTATCTTGAACTCTTGCTTCTCCTCCTGTTCTCTGCCATAGTTGCATTGCCCTGTTATTTTTACCGGCGGCAGATCCTGGAAAAACTGACACATTACAACAGTGCCAAAATACTTGAAAAAAAGACTGAAACAGACGAATGAGCGCTGACGAGCAAAGACGCATAGCCTATGCCGACTGCTTTGCAGGTGTGAGTGGCGACATGTTTCTTGGCGCCCTGATAGATGCCGGCATGGATCCTGACCTCCTGCAGGCGGAACTGGCAAAACTCAACCTGAAAAAATTTACCCTGCTGAGTCATAAACAACCGGGACACGCCATAAGTGCTACACGCCTGGAGATTGAACCCGCCCGGTCTGAACAGAAACAGACATGGAGGGACATCAGAAAACTTATTATTGAAAGCAGGCTGTCTGATCCGGTAAAGGAGAAATCCCTTCGGGTATTTACCTGCCTAGCGGAGGCGGAAGGCAAAATCCACTGCTGCCCTCCGGACACGGTCCATTTCCATGAAGTAGGAGCGCTTGATTCCATTGTTGATATTGTCGGCTCGGTTATCGGACTTGAACATTTCGGCATCGAGTATCTGGTGACCTCTCCGCTGCCCATGCCGCGGGGCTGGTTAGAGTGCGATCATGGAATGCTGCCCCTGCCGCCGCCTGCTGTCTGTGAAATATTAAAAGATGTGCCTGTATACGGCACCGATATTAACCAGGAACTGGTAACACCAACAGGGGCTGCAATCGTTAAAAGCCTGAGTCGCGATTTCGGGGATTTTCCGGCCATGCACATCATGCGGGTCGGCTATGGTGCCGGCACCCGGAAGCTGCCAGGCGGGATCCCAAACCTGTTCAGACTAGTCATAGGGCATACCTCAAAAGTGGCTGAGAGTCAAAAGGTTGAAATTATTGAAACCAACCTGGACGACTGGTCACCTGAATCGTATCCCCACCTCTGTGAACAGCTCTTTTCCCTGGGTGCTCTTGATGTCAGCCTTATTCCTATCCAGATGAAAAAAGGAAGGCCAGGATTCCTTCTGCAGGTGATCACCGACCCCGCCAGATCATTACAAATCAAGAATTCCATCCTTACTGAAACCACATCCATCGGACTCAGGTATCGTCTCGAGAAAAGAATGACCCTGCCCAGAAAAAGCGGCAAGGTTAAAACAGCCTGGGGGCCGGTCCAGGTCAAGCGGGTGGAAACACCAGCGGGATATGCTTTATATCCTGAATACGAAGACTGCCGCAGGGTGGCGCATAAAAACAGGATACCGTTAAAGGATGTTTATACTGCAGTGAACCGCTGTCTTCCTGAAGAATTCATCCCTGGTGAAGAGTGAGAAGTAAGGAGTTAGGAAAAAATAACGGGTTACCAAAAAATAATCGTAAGGAGATGCCTTCCTGGAGTATGACAAAAACATGATAAAAGATCTGAAATATGAAAAAAATACAGTTTACCGGGAATATTAGGAGAAAACCTCTCAGTTAAAGTACAGTATGCGGAATGGTGATGACAAAGCAAATTCAATGAACTTGCTCCTTTTCGGGAATAATAAATGCATACACTCATAATGATAATAGCGACCGGCTGCTACTCCGGCTATCTCCCCAAGGCACCCGGCACCTGGGGATCTCTGGTGGGTCTCTTACTTGTCTTCCTTTTCCATAATTTCAGCCTGCCAGCCTATTGTGCTGTCGTGGCAACCATCTTTGCCGTGGGTTCTTTTGCTGCAGGTGAAGCGGAAAAAATCATGGACAATCGGGACCCAGGAGCGGTGGTTATTGACGAAATAGTGGGCATGCTCATTACCATGGCAGCAGTCCCCCTAACACCTTTTACCGTGCTGTCAGGCTTTATTCTTTTTCGCATTTTCGATATTGTAAAACCATTTCCTGTCAACTTTTTTGACCAGCGTTTCCACGGCGGGATCGGTATCATGCTTGACGATGTCATAGCCGGCATTTACAGCCTTGCGGTACTGCAGCTCCTTCTTTACCTGCTGTTCTGATGAACCTGTTTTTTATTGTCAGAGCATCTGCAACATGGTAGTAACGCTATGTCCCTGACTAGAGGAAACCGCCAATTGAATGATGCAGAACTATGAAAGATATCCCTGTTGAAGACCGTATTATTCTTGCCCTGGATGTAGAAAGCTCGAAACAGGCGAAGGAACTGGTCAAAAAAACCGAGTCCCAGATCAATTTCTATAAGGTCGGCCTGCAGCTTTTCATGGCCGGCTGGTTTGAGATCATAGACTGGCTTGCCGCCCGGGGTCATAAGATCATGCTGGACCTCAAGTTTTTTGATATTCCTGAGACCGTGAAGCTTGCCGTGGCGCAACTCAACAACCGGGGGGTAACCTTTGCTACTATCCACGGCAATGACCCGATTATAAGGGCGGCGCTTGAGGCCAGGGAGGATATTGCCCTTCTGGCGGTCACCGTACTGACAAGCTTTGGCCAGGAGGATATGCAGGCCATGGGCATGAAACAATCCATCGAGGACCTTGTCTATTTCAGGGCCCGAAGGGCATTGGAACTCGGTTGTGACGGCGTGGTTTCCTCAGGCCTTGAAGCCAAAAGACTCCGTGACAGGCTTGGCTCAAAACTTCTTATCGTCACACCGGGCATCAGGCCCGGAGCCAATATGGATGAGCAGCTGGATGATCAACAGCGAATCGTTACAGCCGGCAGGGCAATTACCGAGGGGGCTGACTACCTGGTTGTCGGCCGTCCCATAACCAGAGCGGTTGATCCTGTTGCGGTAATAAACCTGATGCAGCAAGAGATCAGGCAGGCTCTTGCTGTGTGAGCCGCTGGGATAAATGGGGATAATGCATATGCAGGGGATCATAGATTTTCATGCCCATGCCTTTCCTGATGAGGTTGCTGCCAGTGCGATTCCATACCTGGAAGAAGAGGGCGATGTAACGGCCATTCACGACGGCAGGGTCACATCCCTGCTCAATAATATGGATATGCACGGTGTGGAGAAAAGCGTCATCTGTTCCATAGCAACCAGGCCTTCGCAATTTGATGCCATTCTAAGCTGGTCAAAACAGATCCGGTCTGAACGAATCATTCCCTTCCCCTCATTTCATCCTGATGATCCTGATACGCTGGAGCATATCGGCAAAATCAGGAAGGAAGGGTTTAAAGGGATTAAGATGCATCCCTATTATCAACAATTCTTCCTCGATGATAAAAAGCTGTATCCTGCTTATGAGAAAATCAGCGACCTGGGCCTTATTCTCATCATGCACACCGGTTTTGATATTGCCTTTCCCAGGATCAGGCGCTGTGATCCCCGGCAGATACTTGATGTTCTGACAGATTTCCCGAAACTCAAGATGGTCACAACTCATCTCGGTGCCTGGCAGCAATGGGATGAGGTTGAAGATCTTTTAGCCGGCAGAAAAATCTATATGGATATTTCCTACACCCTTGATCAGATAAACCCCCAAACTGCCCGGAGGATTATCCTCAAGCATCCCGGGGAGTATATTCTTTTTGCGACGGACTCGCCCTGGTCCGGGCCATACGAGACCTATCAATATCTCAAGGCATTAAAAATTGGAAGCGAAAGAGAAGAGCTGATTCTGAAAAAGAACGGTCAGGTGCTGTTGGAGTCTGTCTAACCGCTTCCATCCTTTCACCAGCCAAAATCACTAACGTATTTTATGTGCACCTTCTCAATATGGTTGTTGGCAGTATACGATGAATGTGCCTGAAATGCTCACGTAAGCGCTATTATGCACAGTCCTTCAAGCCGTTCAGGCTGGTCTGTCTTTTTCTGTTTTACCTTTACACAGCCCTCTGGTTGGGATAAAAAATCTCCCGGGTTAAAAAAGTGACC
>JAFDCT010000175.1 GCA_019312695.1 Deltaproteobacteria bacterium
ATTATTTGGAACGGAGCAGGAAGTGAGGTTGGTAAATGGTTCTATGGTGACATTGTCACCTATCCTGCTGTCATGCAGGACCACATCAGGACCTATTGAACAGTTTCTGCCGATAATGGTATTACCGGATATCTGGACATTGGCATTAATAACAGTATCTTTATCTATCATGACCTCCTGCTGGATAAAAATGGTCTCAGGATCAATGAGGCTGACACCGTCAGCCATCAATTGACTGTTTTTATGGTGCTGCAGATATTTAGTGGCGGCGGCCAGTTCACTTCTGGAATTAATCCCGAGCAGTTCTTCCCCTCCCGTACCGGAAAAAATATCGACCGGAAGTCCCATATCAATTGCGATCTTGACTATATCAGTCAGGTAAATTTCACCCTGCTTGTTGTCACTTCCAACTTTTTTTAAGGTGTTGAAAAGAAAGGGGGTTTCCGCACAGTAAATACCCGCATTTACCTCACTGATTTTTCTCTGTTCTCCAGAGGCATCCTTCTCCTCAACGATTTCCAGGAGTTTTCCCTCGCGATCGCGCATGATGCGGCCATAATTTGTCGGGTCAGCCAGGGTTGCGGTCATGAGGGTCAGGGCCGGCTTTTTTTCAGCATGGGTTGCCAGCATGGCTCTCAGCGAATCTGCTTTGATCAAAGGGACATCGCCGCTCAGAATAAGCACCGTGCCGCCGATTGATTCCAGTTCCTTTTCAGCGCAGAGAACTGCATGACCGGTTCCAAGCTGTTCCTCCTGGATGACGCAGGCTGCCCGGTATCCGGCAACAAGTTCGGCCACCTTTTCCCTCTGGTGCCCCACAATAACAAATGTGTGATCGGGATTGAGGGACCTGACCGTATCCAGGACATGGAGGATCATGGGCTTGAACAGTACCTCGTGCAGTACCTTGGCCTTGGCTGACTTCATCCTGGTGCCTAAGCCAGCTGCCAGAATGAGCGCACTTATTGAACTATTAGTTGTCATATTAATATGATAGAATGAAAATTATTAGAAAATAAGTTATAATTATAAATAATGAATCAAAAGAAACATTTTTACGTACTTTTGTGAAGATTTTTTTCTGTTACTTGACAGCAGAAAATTATTGACAATTGTCTCTCCTGGAGGTTTATAGCGGCAAAATATAATTCGTGCTGTGAACTAAACACTGTCGAGAAAATAAATGAGCACACGACTTCATCTGGATATTTCCATGCAGCCAGATGATACAACATGCGGTCCGACCTGTCTGCACTCCGTTTACGAGTATTACGGCGATACGATATCCCTGCAGCAGGTAATCAATGAGGTCAAGAGCCTCAAAGGGGGCGGCACACTCGCGGTTCTTTTGGGTAATCATGCTCTGCAGAGGGGTTACAAGGCAACAATTTATACGTATAACCTTCATATCTTTGATCCAACCTGGTTTGCTGAGAAAAGAACACTGGCCGAAAAATTGAAGGCCCAGGCAACAATCAAGAATGACGACAAACTTTTCTTTTCAACACAGGGATACCTGGAATTTCTTGAAAGGGGGGGCACGTTGCTTTTTGAGGACCTGACGATCGTTTTGATCAGGAAATTTCTGAAAAAATCAATTCCGATTCTGACAGGGTTATCCTCGACCTATTTGTACCGTTCCGTGAGAGAAAATCCTGACAACAACCTGGATGACAATATTGCCGGGACTCCCACCGGTCATTTTGTAGTGCTCTGCGGCTATGACAAGGAAAAAAGGGAAGTTCTGGTTGCGGACCCGTATAAATTGAACCCTGTTTCCCAAGATCAGTATTATATGGTTTCAATAGCACGGCTGCTTGGCGCTGTACTGCTTGGTATCTTGACCCATGATGCCAACCTGCTGATCATTGAGCCTTCCCCAAAAAAAATTAAAGCCTAAAAAACATACCATGCAGATACTCCTTGTCGTTAATCAGAATGATAAATGGCCATTAAATATTGAAGGCGTGGAGATCGTCAATTCGCGTACCTACCTGAGTGATCCAAAATTCAGCCTGATGCGGAAGGTCAGGGTATTCAATCTCTGCCGCTCCTATTCTTACCAGTCTGTGGGTTATTATGTTTCTCTGCTGGCCGAAGCCAGGGGGCATAAGCCCTTTCCGGATGCTTACAGCCTGATGTCATTGCGGTCTCAGCAGGTAGTAAGGTTTATATCGGATGACCTTGAGGAACTTATCCAGAAAAACCTGGCGGTCCTGAAAAGCAACAGATTTGAACTGAGCATTTATTTTGGCAGAAACATGGCTAAACGCTATGACAAGCTGTCACAAAAGCTTTTTGAGGCGCTTCCTGCGCCGTTTTTGCGGGCCAGTTTTGTGAAGCAGAAAAAATGGATACTGCAGAAGGCCTCTCCCATTGCCTCAAAGGATATTCCGGCAACACACTGGTCTTTTGCAGTCAGTGCTGCTGAAGAGTATTTTCGCCGGAAGAAAAAGGTGGTACATTATAAAGTTCCTACCCGTTTTGACCTGGCCATCCTGGTTGCCCCGGATGACAAACAGCCTCCCTCAAACGACAGGGCATTAAAAAAGTTTATGAAGGCCGCGTCCTCACAGAACATTGGTGCTGAATTGATCCAGAAGGAAGACTTTGGGAGATTGGCGGAATTTGATGGACTTTTCATTAGGGAGACCACGAGTGTAAATCATCATACCTACAGATTTGCCAGGGGGGCGGCTGCCCAGGGGCTTGAAGTGATCGATGATCCTGAGTCCATCCTGAAGTGCACCAACAAGGTTTTCCTGGCTGAGCTGCTCCAGCGCCACCGGATTCCAATTCCCAGGACCATGATAGCCCACCGTGACAATATGAACCAGGTGGCAGCGACACTTGGTTTACCCTGTATCCTTAAACAGCCCGACAGTTCATTCTCTCAGGGCGTGATGAAGGTTGAAACGGAAGAGGACCTTCAGGATAAAATGAAAAAGCTCCTTGTCCGTTCGGAGATGATCATAGCGCAGCAGTTTCTGCCGACTGATTTTGACTGGCGAATAGGTATTCTTGACAAAAAACCGTTGTATGCCTGTCGTTATTTCATGGCCAAGGGCCACTGGCAGATAATCGACTATGGTAATACAGGCAAGATCAGTGAAGGTGATGCTGATGCCATAGCGATTGAGGAGGTACCGGCGCCGGTGCTTGATACTGCCCTGAAGGCCGCCAACCTTATAGGTGACGGCCTGTATGGGGTCGACCTCAAGCAGATAGGGAAGAAAGTCTACGTTATCGAGGTGAATGATAATCCAAATATCGATGCGGGGATGGAAGACAAAATCATAAAAGATCAATTATATAAGACAATTATCCAATCCTTTATCAATCGCATAGAAAAGAGAAAGTTGGCCGCGAAAAAATGAGCAAAAAAAAGACATTAGCCCTTTTTGAAGGTGTCGGCATTGAACTTGAGTATATGATAGTCAACAGGGAAACCCTTGATGTGCTGCCGATTGCCGATGAACTGCTCAAGACCGTTGTCGGTTCCTATACCAATGACTATGAAAAAGAGGGTATCTGCTGGTCCAACGAGTTGGCCTTGCATATAGTAGAACTTAAAACCTGCGGACCGGTTGTCTCCTTTTCCGACACATTGGAACTGTTCCGGCTGGATATCAACAGGATCAATGAGATACTGGATGGCTTTAACGGTATGCTTATGCCCAGCGGGGCCCATCCATGGATGGACCCCTGTAGTGAAGCAAAGCTATGGCCCCACGGCCAGCGCACAATATATGAAACATATCACAGGATTTTTAACTGTGAGGGGCATG
>JAFDCT010000176.1 GCA_019312695.1 Deltaproteobacteria bacterium
TCCGTCCCTATAATGACCGCCATGTATCCGCCCAGGTTGGCCTGGGAACTTAATACATCCATTTTCTGAGCCACAGTGGAACGGGGCAGCATTTCCAGGCTGACACAGCTGATGGAGCATTCCTTCATTTTCTCAACCAGCTCAAGTTCATTGAAGGGATCAAGATAGCTGACATGGATGCAGCCTTTTTTCATCAGTTCCACTTCTTCGATGGGCGGCTTGCGGAGACGCAGGACAATATCGGCGGACCGGAGCAGGACTTTCCTGTCATTCTTTACCTTTGCTCCCACTTTCTCATAATCCGCATCCCCGTACCGGCAGGTTGTCCCCAGGCCGGCTTCGATTTCCACCTCGGCCCCAAGCTTGACGAGCTTGTCCACTGTCGGCGGGATGAGGGGAATGCGCATTTCGCCCTCATACGTTTCTTTCATTACAGCAATTTTCATAATGGCCCCTCTCTCAAGAAAAGATGGCGTGTAATTCCATCGGGTCAAATATAAAAAATAAAGAGGGTGAGACTCTCAATAAGTTCACCCATTTATAATTGGCATATGCCGGGAAATCACAACGCTAAAGTGTTAACAAACTTCAGGAGTGAGCGAAATACCATATTTGGGTAATAAATGCACCCCCAAATATGATTTTTTACTATGGCCAACTATTTCTTATGGTTAGAAGGCCAGCCTTACACCGGCCAGCAGCCGATGGCTGGCATATTCGTAATCAAGGGTATTGCCGTCCTGCTTTGTAAATTCAGGATCCGTTGTGCCGTAGTACCTGTAGCTGAAATCTAAGAGGAAATGCGGGCTGAATTCCCAACAAACCCCGAGTCCGGCCTGATAGGCGAGCAGTTTGCTGTCACTGTCATCGACAAACAACGTATCGCGAATGGAGACGTTGTCCAGGCTTACTTTGGCCCAGCCCAGACCCAGCAGGGCATACACTATTATACCGGACTGCGTCTTATGCTCGCCGATGGTGTTGAGCATAACGCTGGTCCGTTCTGCAGAGCCGGTTGCCGTTTCACCCCCCTGGACAAATTCAGCCTCCTTTATATCATTTGACGCTGTGTTGAATTCAAGTTCTACACGCCCCCGGCCCATTTTGGGATATTCAGTGCCAAGATCATACCCCAGGGTGATGCTTCCATCAAAGCCGCCATCAAAGCTGAAATTCGTACTGCCGCCAGCATCACTGGCCTTTGAATCGGGAAGAAAACTTCCACCTCCCAGGAAACCTATATAATAACCTGCGGCATGAGCAGATGTATTGAGGCCGAGAACCAACAGGGCTGCGACTATCAGGCACTGAAAGGTTTTTTGCATAATAAAGTACTCCTCTCCTTTTGATAATTTTGAAGATTTTCGGGATACATCAACGAAGACTTAACCCCAGGAAATATACTCGCTATTCCTGTTCACAATACGGGTTCGACTGTCAGGACTGTCGTATCTGAAACATTTCCAACACCAGTATTAATAAATGCCTCTATAATAGTAGTACAGGGGCCTGTACTTTCACAGGTACTTGTAAACAAGCCACCGCTTACCCCATAATAAATGATGCTGCCTGCAGAAGGATTACTGCTAAGCCAGGTCACATCCCTGGTTATATCCTGTTGAGTGTTATCTGAAAATGTTCCGGTCGCCGTGTACTGCAGCTCTTCACCTGCCTGTATCGTACTGTTTTCAGGGGTAACCCTGATCGACTGAATAAATGCATCGGTTATCCTTAATACAAATGTATCTGAAAACGTGGACCCATTAACATCGAGTGTTGCGCTGATCTCCACCTGGCCTGTTGCAATCCCTTCTGCCAAACCCTTATTGTCGATAATTGCGATACTGTTATCAGCTGACTGCCAGTTCACCATATCAGTTATATCCTCAATTCTGTCATCGCTGTATTTACCCTCGGCCTGAAACTGCACGGTTGTTCCCTGGGCTATTGTTGTTACTTCCGGAGTTATCGTTATCGAATTCAGTATAGCGGGGGTTACCAGAAGGTTCGTACTGGATGCAAGACCCTGCCAGGTTCCTGTTATTGTGGTGCTGCCGCTGGCAAGAGTTGTGGCCAAACCGGTGTTGTCGATAGTTGCAAAGTTTGTATTAGAGGATTCCCATGTTGCCAGTGGTGTTATATCCTGGATTGAGTTGTCTGAAAAAGTTCCGACTGCTTCGTACTGCTGGGTGAAACCTGCAGGAAGCTCAGCATCCTGCGGTGTTATCGCAATTGCATCGAGAGAAACATCTGTGACAATGACTGGAGCGCTCCCCAAAATATCAACATAAATAGCGATAACCGAAGTTTCTCCCAGCGCAAGTGCTGTTACCAGGCCTTCACTGCCCGTAGCAGTACCCACTGAGGCAATGGCTGCGTTATCTATGCTCCATGATACTTCGGTTGTAATATCCTTGGTAAATGCCCCTGAAAAATCCCCTATTGCCCTGTACTGGTTCACGGTCTGATTTGCCATGGTTTGGTATGTCCCGGTCACCTCGATGGATGTGAGAGGAACAAATGTATTATTCCGGGTCGGGTCGTCTGACGAACAACCAACAAGCAGGAATAAAAAGAAAACCTGTATTGTTTTATAAAGGCGCATACCTTTTCCTCCCTGGGAAAGTTATGTGATGCAAAATAGCACGGTGCTGAATCTCCTGCAAGTTCCGTTTTTTTGCCATACATAAATAAGTAGTTTTCAGGGGGTGGGGGGGGATGGGGGGGGGGTGCGGAATCTACGGTGAGGTTCGTAAAGGTTCATCCATCCTCGATATTTATAACAATTCAGCTGCAGGCAATGGAGCTGATATTTTTATCTACAATCCCGATAACACTGCAGTAAATATAAAGAATAACGATTTCAGCCCTGACGTACCAAAAAAGTTTTATATTGAAAACAATGGTAATCTCAGTCAGACAAACAACCTGAATAATATCGATCCTCTTTTTACCGGCCCTGCAATAGATGATTATCGTCTTATTTCAGATTCTCCTCTTATTGACCAGCGAGACAACCTTGCACCTGCTGTCCCTTTTGAAGACCCAGAGGGGATTCCCAGACCTGCTAATGGATAATTTATACATCCCTTTAATTTACGGCGTGTCAAAAAGGCAGGGCAAAGCACCCTGCCTTTTTATATTGACCAATATTACGTATCTAAATCTATTCATGTAATGACTGGATATACATCTTAAGCGACCGCATATTCGCTGTTCTGCCGTCAAGCTTTTCACCCGCCATTTTACCGACAAGACAGTTGTTGACCAGCTTGGAAAGCTTCTTCTTTCCCGCAACATTTTCCAACCCCTTGCCTCCAGCATGGCAACTGTTGCAGGAAGACTCATCTGTCGAACCGTTAAGTTTAGGATCATTAAACAGTTCCTGACCCAGTTCCACTGAAGTTTTTCGTGCTGCATGGGCAGTTCCCAGAAAAAATATGGTCAGGACCGCTGCCAGCCAAATCTGTTTTTTCATTGTTTTCTCCTTTTCAATTAATTTTCCTTTAACTGCATAACCATTCTTTACCGCGGTATGTTTCCGGATGGTTATTTATGGCAGCATCGGGGAACCAGGTCAACGCCAAGAAATGAACAGCGGAATATCGGTCCAAACCTATGATTTTGTCACTTATTTTTTTCTCTCGCCTAGTAGCTTTTTTTCTGGTCAGCAAAGGGATACAGCCCTTTGACAGGACTAAAATACATACTTATTTTTTAATTAGAAGGATTATACATTTTATTGTAAAGCAGAAGGCAATTCCTCATACGTATGAGGGTTGTCTTCAACAAACCGACAGTAGCTTGAAGGAGGTGATCATATGAACATTATCCCGTGGAAACCCTTTGGTGAACTGACAACGTTCCGGAAAGAAATGGACAGCCTCTGGGACCGGTTTTTCCCGGAGATACCTTTCCAGGAAAGGTATCTTGCCCATGAATGGCTGCCGTCAATTGACCTGACAGAAACAAAGGACTCGCTGGTTGTCAGGGCTGAACTTCCCGGTCTGGATGCAAAGGATGTAGACATCATCCTGACAGATGACATCCTCACCATCAGGGGTGAGAAGAAGGAAGAGAAAGAAGAAAAGGATGAGCACCGGTTCTATGTTGAAAGGTACTGCGGCGAATTTGAGCGGAGGATCAAACTGCCGGCCCTTGTTAAAATCGACAAGATTGATGCCACCTTTAAGAAGGGTATCCTGTCCATCAATATGCCAAAATCCGAGGAGGCCAAGAAAAAGGAAATAAAGATCAAGGTCCATTAATACGGCAGTTAGGCTGCTGAAATAAAAAAGGTCTGCCGGTTGATTTCCGGCAGACCCTTTTTATCTAAACAGAAGTATCTTTTATATTTTATATTTCCCTCTTTTACTTGCCTTGTCAATCGTCAACCGTCAATCATCGTCTCGTATCGTATGACGACAATTTTGTATGTTGACAAAAGAAGGAGCACGAAAAGGGCACCCCGATGTCGGCCGCTCTTTATGAGCAGCGCTGGGTAGCCCGACTCAACCGAACCAAGTGATCGGCTGCACTTTCTTTTGGATCGCTTTCTTTATGCAAGTTGTCTGTCTGCCAATCGTCGTTCGTATACTAGAATGGCAATCATCAGGTTGTCTCGTTACCTGATAATCGTCCGCAGTTGTATACTTGCCGACAATGAAAATGAGCGTAAATAATAAAAGATTGATACTACATGATGCCTTTTACTGCAGCAGTGGCAATATCAACAACTGCAGCCGGCATGACACCCATAATGATGATAATGATCACCAGTCCAATGCTGACTGCCTGGGCCAGAGGGGCCACTGTGACAGCAGGTCTTTCCTCAGGATCGGTACAGTAGCTTATGCGGACTACTGACAGATAGTAGTAGATGGAGATGGCTGTATTTATCGCTGCCAGGATGACCAAGGCCAGGTAGCCTTCCTTCAGGGCACCGGCCAGGAGCATGAACTTGCCCATGAAACCGACAAAGGGCGGGATGCCTGCCAGAGCGAACATGCCTACAGCCAGGGTAAAGGCCATGAGCGGAGCCCTTTTGTGCAGTCCGGTCAAGTCACTGATGGCAAGGTTCTCTCCCTTTTCTGAGACATTGCAGATAACCAGGAAACAGGCAAGGTTCATCAGCATATAACCTGTAATATAGTAGATTGCCGTGGCAAAACCTGTATCCTTCAGAGTAATGATACCGAGAATCACATAACCGGCATGGGCGATACCGGAAAAGGCAAGCATGCGTTTGATATCTTTCTGCACCAGGGCAATGAGGTTGCCATAAAACATGGAGCAGACGGCAAGAATCATCAGCAGGTTGACCAGCGTTGCCGCCGAGGGTGAAGCTAGGGTGGCAATCCTGATCAACAGGGCCACGGCACCAAGCTTGGGTACAGAGGCAATGAAAGCCGTGGTCTCATTTGAGGCGCCCTGATAAACATCGGGCAGCCAGAAATGAAATGGGAAAAGGCCAAGCTTGAAAAAGAAGCCGCCCATGACCAGGGCAATTCCTACTATGGCAGCAGGTGATGCAATAACCTGATTCATGGCAGGGATCAATTCATTCAAATAGGTGGTGCCGGTCAAACCGAAGAGATAGCTCATGCCAAAGAGCATGACGCCTGTTGCCACAACACCGAAGAGAATGTACTTGATGCCGGCCTCCATCTGCTCCCGCAGGCCGGTGTGATCATCACGCATGGGCACAAGCAGATACAGGGCATAGGAAGAGAGTTCCAGAGCCACAAAGATGGAAAGAAGTTCAACGGAACTTACCAGCATGACCAGACCGAGAGCGCTTAGCAGCAGGAAAAGATAATATTCGGCCCTGATATTATCTTCTATACCCTTCAATTCACGGCTGAAAAGAAGCAGTACAGCAACACCGCCTGTTATCATCAGCTTGAAAAGCTGGGAGAACAGGTCAATCTTGTATGTTTTAAAGAACAGATCCCCTTCCAGCCTGAGGCTTCCCAGGCAGATCAGGAAGGCCACAACTGACAAGGCAGCAGTAAGATTTCTTACCGTGCTGCTGCTCATCTTGCCAAGGGTGAGCAGAAAAATTACCAGGCAGCTTAACAGGAGAAAAAGCTCCGGAAAAAACAATGCCATTTTCATCATATACCCTTTTTTTACGCTTATAATTAGTGTGGTATCACAAGTTTAGCTACTTCGATAATCCCCTGCCGGTCAACATCGGCAATAGCAATCTGCTCGACCAGGTTGCTGACGCTGGTATGCATGACATCCATGAACGGTCCGGGATTCAACCCTATCCACAGGACAAAAAGAAGCAGCGGAGCAAGTGTGATTATTTCACGGACATTCAAGTCAGAAAGGTAGGACTGGTCGGGATTATTGGTGCCGCCCCAGACCACCTTCTGCAGCATGCGAAGCATATAGGCTGCTGCCAGCACGGCCCCGGGAATGGCACAGGCTGCGACAATCTTGGTCTTGGAAAAAGCGCCGGCCAGCACGAGAAATTCACCGATAAAACTGTTGGTGCCCGGAAAGGCCAGGGACGACAGGGAAAAAAAGCCGAGGAAGGTGACATAGACCGGCATGAATTTCCCGACACCTGCGGCCAGGGCCAATTCGCGGCTGTGGGTGCGCTCATAGATCATGCCGACCATGATAAAAAGGGCACCGGTGGTGACACCATGATTGATCATCTGCAGAATGGCTCCTTCTATCCCCTGGGAGTTGAAAACAAAGATACCCAGGGTGACAAAACCCATATGGCCCACACTGGAGTAGGCGATTAATTTCTTCATATCCTGCTGTGCCAGGGCGGTAAAACCGCCGTATATGATCCCGGCGACGGAAAGCCAGAGAATAAACGGCATGAAGGTAAGGCTTGCCTCCGGCGTAATAGGCAGGCAGAAACGCAGGAAACCGTAGGTTCCCATCTTCAAAAGCACGCTGGCCAGGACAACGGAACCTGCCGTAGGCGCCTCAACATGGGCAGCCGGCAACCAGGTGTGGAACGGGAACATGGGCACCTTGATGGCAAAAGCCAGGAAGAATGCCAGGAAAACATAGATCTGGAAGACCGAGGAATATTCCTGCCCCATCATCATCGGAATGCTGAAAGTGCCATTTTTCAAATAGAGGGCGATGATGGCAACCAGAAGGAGTACCGATCCGGCAAGGGTATAGAGGAAGAACTTTATTGAGGCGTAGACTTTTCTGGGACCGCCCCAGATGGCGATCAGCAGATACATGGGGATAA
>JAFDCT010000177.1 GCA_019312695.1 Deltaproteobacteria bacterium
GGAGAACCCCCAGCTCCAGGCCCTGGAAGCCCTGGAAAACACTTACAACAAGATAGATAACATCTATTTGACAATTGCCCCTCAGGACGGAAATGTCTTTACCAGGCAAAGCCTTGCTGCCCTGGAAGAACTGACCGAATCATCCTGGCAGATCCCCTATTCCAGCCGGGTAGATTCAATCACAAACTTTCAGTATACCCATTCTGTAGATGACGAATTAATCGTTGAGGATCTTGTAGATGATGCCCTGAATTTAAGTGAGGCCGAGATCAGGCGGATTAAAGATATTGCCCTTGCAGACCCAAGGCTTGTGAACCAGCAGATTTCACCCAGCGGCCATGTAACCGGCATCAATGTCAATATTCTACCGCCAGACGATATTAATGAGGCGGTTCCTGAGGTTGCCGCTTATGTCCGAAAAATGGCTGATGAATTCCGGCAGAAATATCCGGATATTGACCTCTATGTTTCCGGAGCTGTAATGTTTGATAATGCTTTCAGCGAAGCCACCCGGGATGACATGAAAACCCTTGTACCTATCATGTTCCTGGTGCTGGTGCTGATCATCGGCCTTGCGCTCCGCTCATATACCGGGACAATTGCCACGCTCATTATCATATTAATGTCCATGGTCACCGGGATGGGCTTGGCGGGCTGGGCAGGCATTGCCTTAACAACCGGTTCCGGTATCGCACCAACAATTATTCTCACCCTGGCTGTGGCAGATTCGGTTCATATCATGGCCACCGTTTATCAACAGATGAGCCTGGGCCGGAAAAAACTTGAGGCTGTGGCAGAATCTCTGCGCATCAATCTGCAGCCGGTCTTTCTGACCAGCATCACAACAGCCATTGGTTTTCTGACTATGAACTATTCCGATGCTCCTCCTTTCAGGGACTTGGGCAATATTGTGGCCATGGGTGTAACTGCAGCTTTTTTTTACTCCGTTTTCTTTCTGCCTTCACTCATGGCAACTCTTCCCATCAAAGTCAGTAGCAGCAAAAAGAACAGGAACCATCTCTGCCATGCCTGCAACAGCCTGGCTGACTTTGTTATTAAAAACCGCCGGTCTGTTTTCTGGGGCATGATTGTTGTCATTATTTTTCTGATAAGCGGCATGTTCCGCCTCGAGCTTAATGATAATTTCCTGGCCTATTTCAGCAGAAAATACGAGATAAGGCGGGCCACCGACTTTATGCAGGAAAACCTGCGCGGCTGGGATATCATTGAATACTCTCTTGATTCAGGAGAACCCGGAGGCATTCACAAACCCGAATATCTTGCAGCTGTTGAGGAATTTGCACAATGGTACCGTAAACAACCCAAGGTGACCTTTGTCAGTACGATCACGGATACCTTTAAAATACTGAATAAAAACATGCATGGCGACAATCAGGACTTTTACACAATCCCTGATTCCCGTGAACTGGCAGCCCAGTACCTCCTGCTCTATGAACTGTCGCTTCCCTTTGGCCAGGACCTGAACAACCGCATAAATGTCGATAAATCTGCAACCCGCATGATTGTCTTTCTCAAAAACACCACAGCCAGGGAACAGCGGGAGATGGATACCAGAGCCAGGGAATGGCTTAAAAACAATGGGCCGCCTTCGATGTATACCTATGGTTCAGGACTGTCAATAATCTGGGCCCATATATCAAAGCGCAATATCGAGAGCATGCTGGGCGCTTCATTTGGCGCCCTCATACTGATATCCGCAATTCTTATTTTTGCCCTGCGCAGTTTCCGCCTGGGCTTCATCAGCCTGATTCCCAACCTGGCCCCGGCATTTATGGCGTTTGGCATCTGGGGCATACTTGTCGGCCAGGTGGGTCTAGGCCTGTCGGTCATCGCCTCCCTGACCATCGGCATCGTGGTCGATGACACCATACACTTCCTCAGTAAATACCTGCGGGCCCGACGTGAAGAAAACATGGACCCCACAGAGGCTGTGCGTTACGCCTTCAATACGGTCGGTACAGCCATGTGGATCACCACCATTGCACTGGTGGCAGGATTTTCAGTCCTGACAATTTCAGGTTATAATGTCAATGCCCAGATGGGTTTGCTTTCTGCCATTACCATCAGCCTGGCACTCCTGCTTGATTTTTTCTTCCTGCCGGCTCTTCTCATGATGATGGACCGCAAAGCCATTACTAAAAGTCGACAATCCACAGGAGAAATGCATGCCTAAAAACATTTTACTGCATAATGCTTTAAGACTGACTGTTATTCCTCTCCTGTTCATCCTCTTTCAGGCTGGTATCATCCGGGCAGAGTCAGCTGAAGAAAAAGGACTTGCAATTGCCATAGAGGCTGACAGGCGCGATTCAGGCTACGAAGACTCGACTGCAGCAATGCTCATGATCCTGCGCAACAGGCACGGCCAGGAAAGCCGTCGTGAGTTGCGCTACCGGACACTGGAGGTTAAAAATGACGGGGACATGAGCCTGACGATCTTTGACTCGCCAAAAGATGTAAAAGGCACTGCTTTTCTGAATTATACCCATAAAATAGGCGATGATGACCAGTGGCTTTATCTGCCTGCCTTAAAAAGTGTAAAACGTATCAGTTCCAGCAATAAATCAGGTTCGTTTATGGGAAGCGAATTTGCCTATGAGGACATCGCCAGTCAGGAAGTGGAAAAATACACTTACAAGTGGCTTCGGGATGAAATATTTGATAACAGGGAGTGCTTTGTCTTGGAACGTTATCCCGTAGACATGAAAAATTCAGGTTACAGCCGGCAGGTTGTCTGGATCGGCAAGGATGAATTTCGGATATGGCAGGTGGAATATTATGACCGGAAAAATACTCATTTAAAGACCCTCACCTTTTCAGGGTACCGGAAGCACAACGATTCATTCTGGCGGCCGGATAGAATGTTCATGATAAATCACCAGACAGGCAAGAACACGGAACTGCAATTTTCAGACTATCGGTTCAAGGTCGGTCTCAGCCCGGATGACTTCAATAAAAACAGCCTGAAGAGAGCGAAGTGATAAATGAAGATTTAAAAATTGAAAATTGAAAATGTGAAAAAAATATCTATCGCAATACTTTCTTTGCTATCAATAGGCCTGTTGCTTGCAACTTCGGCTTCCGCCCATGAATTAAATGGTCATGCGTCGGTTGAAGCCAGACTCTTTTTCAATGAACCACTGTATCAGGACCAGGAATGGAACAACGGCTCCATTGAGTTTGCGCCTGAATACTACCATGAGTGGGAGAGCGGCTCAAGCTTCACATTCGTTCCTTTTCTTCGTCTAGACAGCAGTGATTCCGAGCGGACCCATTTTGATATCCGGGAATTAAATTTTCTGCTGCTTGGTGACCCATGGGAGCTGCGCCTAGGGATCGGCAAAGTTTTCTGGGGAGTCACTGAATTCGTCCATCTGATTGATATCATCAACCAGACCGACCTGGTCGAGGATATCCGCGGCGAGGACAAACTGGGACAGCCCATGGCGCAGCTCTCAATTCCATCAGATTGGGGCGTGTTTGATTTCTTTATTCTGCCTTTTTTTCGTGAACGAACCTTTCCCGGCCGGGAAGGCCGCCTGCGGGCAGAGGTTGTGGTTGATACCGGGACCCCCCTGTATGAAAGTTCAGCTGCTGAAAATCATGTTGATTTTGCCCTGCGCTACACCCATATCTTTGACTTCGCAGATCTTGGCATCTATTACTTCAAAGGCACCGGCAGGGACCCGATATTGATCCCTTCCGCCGATGCAAATGGGCAGCCGATACTGCTTCCCTTTTACCAGCTCATGGATCAGGTGGGCCTTGACCTGCAGCTGGTTACCGGCAACTGGCTCTGGAAGCTGGAAGTCCTGTATCAGGAGAATACCATGGAAAATTTTTATGCTGCAACAGGCGGTTTCGAATACACTTTTATCGGAATTAACGGCTCCAGTATGGACTTGGGCCTTATTGCAGAATTTGTCTATGATGACAGAAAGGATGACGCTGCCACATCATTTGAAAATGATCTTCTGTGGGGTTTCCGGCTGGCTGTAAATGATACTGCCTCCACTGAACTGCTCCTTGGCTTAAGTTACGATCTGAACAAAAAAGGGAATGTCCTGCAGCTTGAAGCAAGCAGACGTCTGCGTGATGATGTTAAGATTTTTGTCGAGGGCTGGGCCTTCCTCAATACCGAACCCGATGATTATTACCTTGATAGTATCAGAGATGACGATTTTATCAGACTGCGGATTTTTTATTATTTTTGATTCACAACACTTAGCTGTCATCTTTCCACTTTAATTTTCAATAGTTACATTTTCACTTTTCAATTTTTCCCCTCCTCCTCACAATACCAGCAAAAACAGAATCCCTGAACCAAGCAGGAAAACGTACGGCAGGCCGTAAAACTTAAGAGAAAACCTCGCATCTCCTATATAACGCTTTATAATCCTGTAGGTGGCATAGAGGCTGGCCAGCAGACCACCTGTAATAATAAGATGCTGCAGGGTCAGGGTTGCCTCCCGGCTCAATATCCTGTGCCCTGCTTCCAGGGAGACTCCAAAAGCTGAAAGGACGAGGGGAATAAACCGCCACGCGCCGGCAATAAACATTTCAAAATAAACAGCCAGGAAACCACCTAGCACAAGAGGGATAAATCCGTAACCGGTTGCACCAAGAATATAGTTGAAAGTTTTTCCGGTAACCCTTGCCTGCTGCCAGGAAAACAAAGAATAGATTGCTGTAAATAATGCTATCAGGCCAAAAAGCATAAGGCTGCCGGCAAGATGCGGCATGCTGTACCGGGCCGAAATATTCAAAAATTCCTGGTGGCGCAGTAACGGGAAAAAAATTGCTGACAAAGAAACTACCAGAAAACTGTCAGCTGTGCGGGGTGCCTGAATATTCCAGAGTTCAAGCGGTGCTATCCTCAGGTTCACCTGGATTGAATCATGGGAACAGTTTTTTATGCAGTTGCCGCAGAGGATGCAGTCCCGGTTGTTATCAACCAGAAACGGGTGCCTGAACATGGGACACCCTTCCGTGGCCCCATCTCCCTGGTAGCATAATCGTGATTGGCAGGTATTAACGCAGAGATGCCGATTGGCCCGCAGTTCCATAATAGAAGGCATGGAAAATACGGCATTCAACGCTCCCAAAGGGCATATATACCTGCACCAGGCTCTTCTCTTATAGACAATACTGAATAAAAAAGAACCCAGTATGATCCCCAGAATTATAAAGCCGGTTAATCGTGTTTTCTGATAGGCGTCCCAGACCAGTTCAATCCAGAAAACGGCAATACAGAAGAGAGCCATTATCCAGCCCGAGTAATCCTTTATAAACTGGGGTACGCTCTTCCCTGGTTTGACAAAGGTTTGCGCCACGTTTCCCGGCAGGGAAAGTGAACAGACGCTGCACCAGACCCTGCCGAGAAAAAAGAAGGAGAAGAGCATGAGCGGCCAGCCTATGGACCAGCTTAATACCAGCCCGATATTACGCTCACTGTCATCCTGGGGCCCCAGGAATAAGGCCAACAGGCCGGCAAAAAAGACAATTGAGATCAAGATCCGCGGCAGATGAGGAAAAAGACGGCTGTTGAACATTTTCCTGAAAAACGGCCAGCGCAGCAGGTTATATTCCAGTTTTCCCTCCGGCTGCGGCAGTCCCAGGAGGATCTGTTCGGAAAGGATCTCATCCTGCTCGGCCAGGAGAATAGCCCTCTGGACCACATTACGCAGTTCCGCCATATTTCCGGGCCAGTCATAATTCATGAGAACGCCAAGGGCCTTGTTCCCGATACTTTTTACATTGCGATCGTATTCCTTGTTGAAATATGAAAGGTAGTATTCAACCAGCCTGGGAATATCACGCTTGTGCTCACGCAGCGGCGGCATGATCATTTTTCTATTTTCAAGGAACTAATATCGCTCCTGATTGAAAAAACATGTACTTTCTTCAGTCTTGCCTCCACTGCCGCAAATAAAGATAAAACGGACACTGAGGCTTAATCTCGTCTTGCCGCCGATCCTGTAATAGTAACCTTTTTTTATGATGCTGAGGAACTTCTGCCTGAGGGATTCTTCAAGGACCTCCGCATGGTACAAGACGATGGTACCGCCTCTGGTCTGCTCAAGGATGCCTGCCTCGCGGAGTTGGGAGAATGCCAGGGCGCCCGGATCGTGACCAAAGAGCTTGCTTTCCAGAAGTCCCGGCTCAAACTGCCGCAGATCAATGACACCGTAAGGTCCCTCGTGATGAGCGCTGCCCTGATGAATCTGCCTTGCAGCGGATTTTCGGCCCGTACCCGATTCACCTATAATAAATACCGGATCAAGATCAGCGGTGAATTTTTTTATACTGACCTGGACGTTTTTAAGCGATTTGGGTATCAGCTCATCCGGTCCTGCTTCAGTTCCTGTTTCCGGGTCAAAAAAAGGATACAGGTCTGCACTCTCAGGCTGCAGAAAGGTGCGTGAATGGTCGAAAATTGTTTCGACGTGATCCCGCATGGCAAAACGCAGCCTGTTGACCAGCGTCTTATCAAGTTCCCTGTGAAATACTGGGTCGGCAAGGAGGGTATCATGAAAAAATGCGCTAGAGAATCTCCCCAGCACAACATCTGATACAGCTCTTATACTCAATGACCTCTTCTGGCCGGTCAACAGGGAACTTTCACCAAAGTGGCCTCCCTCCCCTATCCGACCGATCATACAGGTACTGTTGTCATCCCTTGTTTCAATAAGCTCAACTTCACCGCTCAGTACAAGGAAAAAGCATTCACCCGCTGTGCCTTTTTTATATATATATTGACCTGCCGCAACAGAAATGGGTTCACAGACGGTTGCGATTTCAGCAAGTGCTGCGGGAGGCAATTCCCTCAAAAGCGGTGATTTAAGCAGTAATTCCTTTTCAACCATAGTGATTCAGACGATAGTACTTCATGCAGGAATGCGTATCATGAAAACACCCATCAGCCGGAAAAAAAGTCTTGCATCAATTGCCCCGGGTCTTGGCGGTAAACTTTATTCTTTGTTACACTTATGGATTCTGATTTTCCTCATTCACCATCAGCCCGTCCAATTTTCAGACAACCAGACTATCCGTAAAAATACCTAATTGCCATCTTATATTACAATAGCCTGATAGTCACCATAAAGTTGCAGGGATAAATCTAATGAGGAAGATAAAAAAATCTGCGGTTTTTCCATAACCATAAGAAAAACCGCAGATTGACTTTCTATTAAAGCAACTTGGCTGGGCTACTTATACCTAATTACATAAATTCGTGCATTCAGTGAACCTTCTTTGGGGATTAATTTTCTGTTCGATAGAGTCCAGCCAGTCAAATACTCCAGCAATTTCATATAGTTTTTAAAAGAATTTTATGCCCAGTTCTTTTGCCTTCTGTTCATCAGCAAGCATAAAAACCCGAGCATCAGGGCCAGGTGCTTGCAGTTTCTGCGCATCATCAATCTATCAGCTCCACGGGTTGTTTAACTGTGCCACCTTCCATTCATTCCGGGCCATCCTGAGTACGAGAACATCATCCGTTTCAATTGTTTTGCTTTCCTCAGGAAGTTCTATTGTGAATTGTCCCCTGACCGCAACCTTTACAAACAACACCGGCTCATCATTGAGATACTCCTCTTTTTTATCAACGAGCTCGATATGCAGCCCGGAAAAATCAAAGGATGCATGCTCCATGTTTTCCAATACACCTTTGCTCCTGTTTATTCTACAGGCAAGCTCAATCTGCTCTGCTATCATGGATTGATCTTCCTTCGTGTAATAATAGACAAGTGATTTATCCACCATTGTTTCATTCTTGGCTATAATTCCTGAATGAAATCCTTTGGGATTTCAACGTTTGAGATGCTGCTGCCGCAACCTGTTATGTATACGAGTCCCAAAAGAATAAATATAAAAAATAATACTCTCCGAACCATTGCTGTAAATTTCCCATTCTTGTTCTCCAATAAAGTTGCGCTCACTTTTTTTCCTCCAGACATCCTTGTTGTTACATGTTACTCCAAAGAAAAACAGCTCTGTAATATGATAACCGGAAGCATCAAAAAAACCGTTTCACCTTTGGCATTTATATTTGGAAATTCTTCCCGAATTTATTTTTTAGTGACGTTCTGCTTTCATGAATACGCAGCATGGCACACAAATAAGCCTATATTTTAATATGCATATTCATATAGTTCAGGTGTAATTCTGCACGGAGTGGCAGTAGGATGCAGGGCACTGAAAAGAAAAGCCCAATAGGATATTACCTGGCGGAGACCAGGCTTGATGGTCAGAATGCAGGAAACAGGAAGCTGTCGTTATTTGGTGTCAAGTTCTGCCAGTCCTTCACGCAGGGCATAAAGTGCTGCCTGGGTCCGGTTGGCCAACTGCAGTTTGTTCAGGATATTGCCGACATGGATCCGTACTGTCCCTTCTTTGATATTGAGCGTCTTGGCAATTTCATGGTTCGACATGCCCTGGGCAACATTCTTCAGGACCTCCACTTCACGCATACTCAACGGTTCATCGGTAGGCGGCAGATCAGAGGGCTGGTGCAGTTCCTGGATCACCTTCTGGGCAATGATCGGATGCAGGGAGGATTTCCCCTGGTTAACATCATTAATAGCCTGCATGAGTTCTTCGGGCGAGGAATCTTTCATCAGGTA
>JAFDCT010000178.1 GCA_019312695.1 Deltaproteobacteria bacterium
CATAGGCACCATGGCAAACTGGGTCGAAGCACCACCCTGTAGAAAGAGAACCTTATAATTCTCAGGAATGCCCAGCAACTCACGCAGAAGTGCTTCACACTCGTCAACTACCTGAGTGAATTCTTTGCTGCGGTGGCTCATTTCAATGAGCCCGATTCCTTTGTCATTGAAGTTGACGATATCCTTTGCGGCCTGGACCAGCACCTCATATGGCAGGGTGGCAGGACCAGGGCTGAAATTATAGATTCGATCTGGCATGAGATATTTCCTCCAAAATAAAAATTTAATGTATGATCCAGGAAAAATTTTTAGCAACCGAAAAGATACGTTCAACAGCAGGCTACCATAATGCCTGTTGACGCAGGGCCTCGTAAAGTACGATACCGGCGGCATTGGCAAGATTAAGACTTCTTATGTTGCGATTGCTCATGGGTATTGTATAACAGCGGTCTTTATACAGCTTAATGACCTCTTCTGGCAAGCCCTTCGTCTCCTTGCCGAAAATAAGGAAATCGCCCGGCTTAAACTCTGCTCTGGTGTAAGGATTACCAATCTTTTTCGTAAAAAAGTAAAGTTTTCTTTCATCCTGGGCTGACAGGAAAGCATCGAAATTTTCCCAGTAAATTATTGTTACATGTTCCCAGTAATCAAGGCCTGCACGCTTGAGATGCTTGTCTTCAGTACTGAAGCCAAGTGGTTTTACAAGGTGAAGTACCGTATCGGTTGCGCCACAAAGCCTAGCAATGGCACCTGTATTCGGGGGGATTTCCGGCTCTACCAGTACTATATTGAAAGAAGGAAAGGTGAACATCTAAAGGAAATTACAGGAAACTGAACCCGTTTTTTTCTGACAGGATAATGTTTTTAACCTGGAGGATTTTTTTACTGGTTTCTCTATTAAAAAGAGCAGCGGTCTGGTCACGTGTTTTAAGGAAAAACTCTAACTCTTCATTCTGCAGCACCGTTTTTGCTTTAAACTTAATACCGAATGGATTTCGGAAAACACCGTTATACTGAATACGGTAATCCAGGTGCGGTCCTGTTGATATGCCTGTGGAACCGACATAACCGATAACATCTTTCTGGGAGACAGAACTGCCGATTCTTAATCCTTTTTTATAGCCGTTCAGATGCCCATAGTATGTTTTATATCCTCCGTTATGCCGCAGGATGATTGTTTTGCCAAACCCGCCTTTTCTGCCGATATATTCTACTTTGCCCTCTGCAGTTGCCAAGACCGGTGTACCCAGTGGAGCAGCAAGGTCAACCCCGAGATGGGGCCGCACCACGCCATCTACAGGATGCTTACGCCTTGTGGTGAAACGTGAAGTTACCCGGCCAAAAGGGATTGGCGAGCGGATGAACCATGTTCCAAGCGCTTCGCCGTTTATATCAAAATAACCGGACGGGGTATATTCAGAAGCATAATGATAGCCTTCATATTTGACATTTTTTTTCTGGTAGAGGGCCATGAGAATTTTTCCATAGCCGACAAATACGTCATCTTTATAATATTTTTCAGCCATTAAGGAGAATTTATCACCGGCTTGCGTTTCCGTATTGAAATCAATCTTGGAGGCAAATATATCAGCATACGCATGAATGAGTTTGGGGGCTTCACCGAGGGCTGAAAATGCAGCGTAGAGCGAGGATTCAATAACACCGGATATTCTTTCGACTCTGTATTCAAGTGAAATAGCCTGTCTGCTGGCCAGATACGAACCATCTTCATTTCTTTCAAGAATATGGGTATCAAGCGGACCGGAAGTATAGATTGCCTGAGTTATGGATTCTTCCTGGTCCAGGAAGACGGTGAAACGGTCGCCCGGTTGCAGCTCCCTGAAATCGAGAGTTTTATCAAAACCGTTAATGATGCAGAACCTTGCAGAATCTGTAATATTGAGTCGTTTCAATGCCTGATCGAGACTTTCTCCTCTTTTTATCTCACCGGAAATTTCTGTAAATGTGGTCGCCGGTTTTTCGAGAATGGTTTGTGCAAGAGTTTCCGGAATAGGCTTGTCAGTGACAGCAAGATTCCGTTCATGGGTATTTGCAGCAATAGGTGTCGCAATGGCTTTTTCATTAAACTCCCCATGGGCTGAGAGTAATAACAAAACAACTGCTATCCAGAATGACACACAGACAAATAGGCTTGTTAGGATTCTGCCTTTTTTCATAGTTTAATGGTGATTAGAGTATGACAAGATATTGAGGAGATTCAGTGAAAAATTGTTATTTTTAGCAATAGTTGAATTGTATTCAAAGGTTCTTTTTGGATGGAAATATACAAGATTTATATTATATAGCAACCAAAACGGAAACGGTGTTGCTTTTTTGGCAATAAAGTTTACATTGTTAATTTTTATAATTTCACACTTTAATATCATACTGAGTTTTTACAACGATGGCAGTAATCGTACAAAAATATGGTGGCACTTCGGTTAGCAATCCTGAAAAGATAAAAGCCGTTGCAGAAAGGGTTCTTGGTTACAGCCGCCAGGGCCATGACATGGTGGTTGTCCTCTCAGCCATGTCAGGTGAAACCGACCGTCTAATCTCCCTTGCAAATAGTATGCAAGATCAACCAGATACCCGTGAAATGGATGTTCTTATCTCCACCGGTGAACAGGTGACAATTTCTCTTTTCGCCATGGCGGTTAAAGCTGCGGGATTTGACGCCATATCTTTTTTAGGTGACCAGGTAAAAATACACACGAGCAGTCTGCACACCAAGGCAAGAATCGAAGCTATTGATACGGAAAAGATCAAGTCTCACCTGAAGCAGGGAAAAATTGTTGTTGTCGCTGGTTTTCAGGGTGTGGATGAAACAGGTGATATCACGACTCTGGGACGGGGTGGTTCAGACACAACTGCTGTTGCACTGGCAGCAGCTCTCAAAGCTGACCAGTGTGAAATTTTCACCGATGTAGAGGGAGTATATACGACTGATCCCAATATCTGTTCTTCAGCCCGCAAGATTGAGCGTATCTCCTATGATGAAATGCTGGAGTTGGCCAGCCTGGGTGCCAAGGTGTTGGATATACGTTCTGTTGGCTTAGCAAAACGCTATAAAGTTCCACTGCATGTTCGTTCAACTTTTGTTGCAACTGAGGGAACATGGGTGGTTGAGGAGGATAAAGAAATGGAATCCATGTTGGTTTCAGGGGTTACTTACAACAAAAACGAGGCCCGGCTTACCATATCCAGAGTCCCGGATAAACCCGGCATAGCTTCAAAAATTTTCATGCCCATTTCAGATGCCGGTATTGTGATTGATATGATCATCCAGAATACGAGGGCAGGGGACTTGACCGATATGACCTTTACAGTACCGCGCACCGATTATAAAAAAGCCCTGGAGATACTCAGAAAAGTTGCTGTTGATATAGGTGCTGAAGATGTGAGCAGTGCTGACAATATTGCCAAGGTTTCGATTGTGGGAGTGGGTATGCGTAATCATTCCGGTATTGCATCCACCATGTTCCATGTCCTGGCAAATGAGGGTATTAACATTATGATGATCAGCACATCCGAAATAAAGGTTTCGTGTGTTATTGAGGAAAAATACACTGAACTGGCAGTCAGGGCGCTACATGATGCATTTGCACTGGACAATAAGGATATACCGTAACAACAAAAAACAAAAAAACTATGAATCACAGAGTAGATATATACGATACGACATTGCGCGATGGTACCCAGGCAGAGAACTTTAATCTCTCGGTTGAGGATAGAGTCCGCATCTGCCTGAAACTGGATGAGCTTGGAATAGATTATATTGAAGGTGGCTGGCCGGGTTCAAACCCAAGTGCAGTAGAATTTTTCCAGGTCATACAGAATCACAGCCTGAAGCATGCTAAAATTACCGCTTTTGGCTCAACCAGGAATTTTAACAGGCCCGCGGACCAGGATCCAAATCTGCAGGCGTTGATTGCTGCAAAGACACCCGGTATAACTATTTTCGGTAAAACTTGGGATGTGCATGTCAGGGACGCCCTGCGTATCTCACTTGCTGATAATCTCACGATCATTGTTGAATCCCTGCAGTACCTCAAACCCCATGTTGAGCATCTTTTTTATGATGCAGAGCATTTTTTTGATGGTTTTAAACAGAACACTGAATATGCTCTGGCAACCCTTGATAAAGCTGTAGAAGGAGGTGCCGAATGTCTGGTGCTTTGTGATACAAACGGTGGCACCCTGCCAAATGAGATACCGGCAATAATCGAAGCTGTCAATAAACATCTTACCGGCAAGGGATATTCCATCCCCCTTGGTATTCATGCCCACAATGATTCTGAAACAGCTGTAGGTAACTCCCTGGTTGCCGTTTCGCTGGGTATTTCCCACGTACAGGGTACCATGAACGGGTTTGGTGAGCGGTGTGGTAATGCCAATCTGACCTCAATTATTCCCGGTCTGGCCATCAAGATGAAGTGCTCCTTCAAGGCTGCAGAGCGACTGGAGCGTTTATACGAGACTGCCAGATTTGTAAACGAACTCGCCAACCTGCCTCATAATAAATATCAACCGTATGTTGGCAGATCTGCCTTTGCCCACAAGGGCGGAGTGCATGTCCAGGCAGTAGAACGAAATCCTATCACTTATGAACACATTGAACCTGAAAAGGTGGGCAACGTCAGGCGAATCCTCATTTCCGATCAGTCTGGTAAAAGCAATGTCCTGCACAAGGCAAAAAAGTTCGGCCTCAACCTGGACAGCAAAGATCCTGTAGTCAGTGAAATTGTCACAGAACTCAAAGACCTTGAAAACCAGGGGTTTCAATATGAAGGAGCTGAGGCCTCATTCGAGCTTCTGATGCGCAGGGCACTGGGCACGCGGCGTCATTACTTTGATCTTAAAGGTTTCAGAGTCATCAGCCAGAAAACCAGTATGAACGAGCCTTCCCAGGATGAAGCAACCATCCGTATTGTGGTGGAAGGTGCGGGTGAGGTACATACTGCCGCCCTTGGTGATGGACCGGTAAATGCCCTTGACAAGGCCTTGCGTAAAGCCTTGAAGCGTTTCTATCCAAAACTCAATGACATGGAACTTTCAGATTACAAAGTCAGGGTTCTTGCCGGTGAACACGGTACTGGAGCCCAGGTGAGAGTTCTTATCCAGTCACGTGACCAGGAATCTGAATGGGGTACAGTTGGGGTTTCCCATGATATCCTTGAAGCCAGCTGGCAGGCACTGGTTGATTCCATTACTTACAAACTTATGAAGGATGAAAAAAAACAGGTCTGAGGAAAAGAACTCTTTCAGTGCAGAAGAACAGGCACTTAATAAGAGTTCGTCAGAAAATATCCTGGTTTTTCTGGTCATAGCCACTATACTTCTTGCAGTAAACATTTTTTATCACAGCCATCATTTTCTTCAGCAAAAAGTCTTTTCTGTACCACAAAAAGATGTATTCCCCAATTATGTCTGGTTTACAGGGTCTTCTGAAATTACTGAAGGCCTCTATCAGTTTAGCCCAGGACAGCTGAAAAAGCGTCTCCCGGAGATACATGCACTGCTTCTAGACACATCTCCATCCAAAACAAATCCTCTGCTGTCTGCAGTTATTTTTGATCCTGCGAAACTTCGAATTATCGCTTTGCCGCCAAATGTGGCGAATATTTTTTTTCAGCCAATACCAATAAATCGCGCCGATAAAACCGTTTTAACTTCCCTGCCGGGCATAGGGCCGGTATTGGCTGAAAAAATCGTCGAGAGAAGAAAACAACACGGTCCTTTCAGGTCAAAGGCTGATCTCATGCACGTTACAGGGATAGGCCCGAAAAAGTTTGGCGCACTGGTTGAACATATTACCATTGACTAGCCTGCCGGTAATTCTGTGCTGAATCAAAAAATCAAAATCATCGTTTTATGCGGCCCGACTGCGGTTGGAAAAACCGCTCTGTCTCTGCAGATAGCTGAAACCTTTTCCTGTGAAATAATCAGCGTTGATTCCATGCAGGTATACAGGCATATGGATATCGGTACTGCAAAACCTACAAAAACTGAAAGGGACCGTGTCAAACATTATCTGATAGATATTGTAGACCCTGATGAGACTTATACCCTGGGCCGGTTTGTCAAGGATGCAGATGAAGCCATCCAGGAGATAACCAGTCACAACAATATCCCTCTGCTGGTGGGCGGTACTGGCCTTTATTTAAAAGGATTACTCGAAGGTGTCTTTGATGAAAGTGCTCCTGGTGTAGATATTCACACAGGTAAATATAAAGCTAAAACCGGGTCCGTAAAAGATGACCTCCGCAAAAGACTCCAGCAGGAGGGCAATGAAATCCTTTATCGTGAACTTGCAGAAGTGGACCCTGATTCTGCAAAACGCATCCATCCCAACGATACCCAAAGACTGCTTCGAGGACTTGAAATTTTTTACGTTACTGGCATACCATGGTCCCGGCATCTGGCAGATCAAAGGAAAAATAATAGAAGTTATCATGTGTTTAAGATTGGTTTGACTCGGCCACGACAAGAGCTGTATGAGCGCATAGACAGACGTGTCCGCCTCATGGTAAAACAAGGACTGCTTGATGAGGTAAAGAAAATTGTGGACTTGGGATATGATAGACAATTAAAAGCAATGCAAGCCATAGGCTATCGTCATATGGTAAATTTCCTGGACGGGAACTGGACCTGGGAGCAAACTCTTGAAC
>JAFDCT010000179.1 GCA_019312695.1 Deltaproteobacteria bacterium
ACTTAGTGATAGCTTTTATATGGACCAGGGATCACTTCTAAAAACCATACTGTATGAATTGAAAGATGGTGTCATTGTCTGTGATTCCGGTGCCAGGATTACCCTGTTCAACCAGGCGGCAGAAGATTTATTTGGCCAATATAAACTGCTGAAAAAAGGTTTGTCTCTATACGCTTTATGCTACCAGCCCCCGGTTGAGGAAGCTTTGCACCTCCTGGCCTATCAGCATAGCCTCAGCAGCCAGGCTCAGATGCTTCCCTATATCCAGTTTATCAATAAAGCTGTCGGCAGAAACCAGTATTTTCGCTGCCGAGTAAGTTTTTCGTCGCCTCCGTCTGCCGGAAAAAAATCTTTTGTCCTTGTTTTAGAGGATATTTCTGCCTGGTATACCCCGGAGAATCCGCTTTTATTGAAAATTGAAGAGTTTCGGGCCCCCATGACAAATATACGTGCTGCGGTGGAAAACCTGACAGAATATCCGGAGATGTCGCCGGTCATGCGCAGTGCCTTTGAGAATGTCCTGGTCCAGGAAACACATAACCTGACCAAAGCTTTTGATGATCTGGCCCGCTCCTGCAATGTCCTTATGCAGACACAGAATCACCTGATGGAATTAAGTACAGAAGTGCTTTTCAATTATGTAGCCCATCACCTAGGGCACCAAGGAATACCTGTTACTGCAACACCGGATACAGCAATTTGCGTGAAGGTGGATATTTACGGTTTGCTGCTCATACTGGACTTCCTTGCTGATAAAATAGGGCTGGAACAAACAAAAAAAGAACTTACCTGTAAGGCGCATGTTGGTGAACAGTTTATTTTTCTGGACTTCATCTGGCCCGGCAAATATATGGCCACCGGGTCAGTGAGCGCCATGCTGGAAGAACAACTGGAGTACAGCCTGGGAGAAATGCCTTTAGGCTCCTTACTCCATGTCATGGATGGGGACATCTGGAGTCAGCAGCACAACAAGAAGAAAAGCATGCTACGTCTTGCCCTGCCGATTGTCAAAAGGGCTGACAACTAAAACTGGGAGGTTTACCCATGTCGCCGGTGCGGAGAAAGATTCAAAGATTACTGGTCCTTTTTGGTTTCGGCTGCCTGGCGATCAACTATCCGTTGCTGGCTCTTTTCAGCAAAATCTCCCTGTCATTTGGCATTCCTGTCCTTTACCTGTATCTCTTCGGACTCTGGCTTCTTTTTATCATCTTTATCGCCATAGTGACTGAAAGGAAAAAGCTGCCCAAAACATCATTTCCCCTTATTTTAGGAAGGAAGTCAAAGTAACATGCTGCAGGAATGGGTCATACTCCTGGTCTCTCTTTCTTACCTGGGAACTCTCTTTGCAATTGCATATTACGCAGACTGGCGCTCCGACCGGGGCCGGTCCATCATTTCCAATCCCTATATCTATACCTTATCCATTGCCGTGTATTGCACGGCCTGGACATTTTACGGTTCAGTCGGCCGGGCTGCGGAAACCGGGGTCGGCTTTATGCCCATATATCTTGGGCCTACCCTCATGGCGGCATTATGGTGGTTTCTGCTGCGTAAAATGATCCGCATCGCCAAGGTCTACCGCATTACCTCCATTGCCGACTTTCTTGCCTCACGCTACGGCAAGAGTTCTCTGATCGGCGGCCTGGTAACGATCATTGCGGTTGTCGGCATCATGCCTTACATCTCCCTGCAGCTCAAGGCGGTATCCACAACATATACTGTAATGCTCCACTTTCCTGATCTTGCCAGGATCCAGGAGCACAAGACAACTATGTGGGGTGATAATGCCTTTTCGGTTGCCATGATAATGGCCGCCTTTTCCATTCTTTTCGGCACCCGCCATATTGATGCCACAGAACGCCATGAAGGCATGGTGGCTGCCATTGCTTTTGAATCTGTGATCAAGCTGCTCGCTTTCAGTGCCGCAGGCATTTTTATAACTTTTATTATGTTTGACGGGCCGCTCGACCTGTTTGACTGGGTTAGCCGCTATCCCGAAACTTCAAGGCTGATGCAGCTTGAAGTACTGCCAGGCGGATATACCAACTGGTTCACCCTGATCTTTCTGTCTATGATGGCCATTATGTTCCTGCCCCGGCAATTCCAGGTACTGGTCGTTGAAAACGTCAACGAGGAACATGTCAGGAAGGCTGCCTGGCTTTTCCCTCTTTATCTCCTTGCTATTAACATTTTTGTTATACCTATTGCCTTTGCCGGGATGCTCCTGTTTCCCGAAGGGCATGTTCCGCCAGACATTTTTGTCCTGGCCTTGCCGCTTACTGAAGGCAAGAACATTCTTGCACTTTTTATCTACCTGGGAGGACTGTCAGCTGCTACAGGCATGGTTATTGTCGCCACCATCGCACTTTCAACCATGCTCTGCAATGATCTTGTCATGCCCATTCTTTTAAGGCTGCTTGCTATCCAGCATATTGATCTAAGCCGTCTTCTGCTGTTTATCCGCCGCTGCAGCATCATATTTGTTCTACTTCTCGGCTATCTTTATTACCGACTCATTGGCGAATCATATACCCTGGTCACCATGGGGCTCGTATCATTTGCCGCTGCGGCCCAGTTCGGCCCGGCTATCCTGTTCGGGGTATTCTGGAAAGATGCCAGCAGAAGAGCAGCAGTATGCGGCCTGACCGCAGGTTTTCTTATCTGGTTTTATACCCTACTTCTCCCTTCTTTTGCCAGGTCAGGCTGGCTTCCCGTCTCCATTCTTGAATATGGTCCTTTCGGTATTGAACTGCTACGCCCGTATCAACTCTTCGGCCTGACCATGTTTGATCCTATTACCCACTCGGTGTTCTGGAGTATGCTAGCAAACATCGGTTGTCTGGTTGCCATTTCTCTTGTGGACAACCAAAGCACCATGGATCGGATACAGGCCTCACTCTTTATTGACGTGTACCGCCACAGTGGAGATACCCACCTCTGGAAAGGCAAAGCCATGATTACCGAGCTCAAGGACCTGGTGGCCCGCTTTATCGGACCACGCCAGACTGACAGGGCCTTTTCCAGCTATGCCAGCATTCACAATATCGATTTTTCCAAACAAATGCAGGCAGATGCCGAACTGGTTGAATTTGCAGAAAGGCTGCTTTCAGGCGCGATCGGGGCAGCTTCGGCTCGTGTCATGGTCTCGTCGATCGTTGAAGGTGAAGAGATCAGCCCAGAGGGTGTTATGAAAATAATTGATGAAGCATCCCAGGTACTTGAGTACAGCCACCAACTTGAAGAAAAATCCATAGAGCTTGAAGCAGCAACCAAAGAACTTCAGGAAGCAAATTTAAGGCTCAAGGAACTTGATCGCTTAAAGGATGAGTTCGTTTCAACCGTCAGCCATGAGTTGCGCACCCCTCTGACCTCGGTCCGGGCTTTTTCTGAGATACTGCATGACAACCCGGAGATGAATGCGCAGGAACGGCAAAAGTATCTGGATATCATGGTTAAGGAGACGGAGAGGCTTACCAGGCTTATAAACGAGGTTCTTGATTTGGCCAAGATAGAATCAGGCCGGGCTGACTGGTACATGGAAAATATTGACCTGACAGTAGTGCTCAGGGAAGCTGTTGAGGCAACAAGTCAGTTGTTTCGCGAAAATTCTGTTGCCATTGTAGAGATGACCCCGACCTTTCCCATTACAGTCTTTGCAGACAGGGACAGAATCATCCAGGTAGTGATCAACCTCCTGTCCAATGCAGCAAAATTCAGCCCCCCGCATAAAGGCAAAGTGACTGTCCGTCTTTATTTCAAGAAGCGGGAAATCCGGGTTGAAGTGGCTGACAACGGACCGGGCATCAAGCCGGAAGAACAGCAGAAGATTTTTGAAAAGTTCAAACAGATAACGGATCTCAGGAACGGCAAACCAAAGGGTACGGGACTGGGCCTGGCCATCTGCCGCAGGATAATTGAATACCATAACGGCAGCATCTGGGTTGAAAGCATGCCGGGCGAGGGCTCAAAATTTATCTTCTCGCTACCCGTTTAGATTGAATCAGGGCCTGGCTATCTTGAGGAGTTCTCTGAGGTTTTTGATGCCGCATCCAGGTAAAAATGGCACAAAGCGTTGAAAAAGCTGGGCTGTTATGTAGGCGTCACTGAAGGCATTATGCGATTTGCCGCCTTCCACCCCGTATTTTTTCGCCATGGAAAAGAGGTCCGATTTCAGGGTCATGCCCTGGTAATGCTTAGCAAACCTTGAGTCATTATCATAAAGCCAGTCATGCAGCGTCGCTGTATCCAGAGCAGGGTTTTTCAAAGAGACATTGAAGGCCTGCTGCAGAGGTTTATTGAGAAAATTCAGGTCAATATGGACAAAATGTCCTATGAAAACCGCATCGCCGGCAAAATTGACAAAATCACCAATTACCTCAAGAAGGTCCTCGGCACATTCCAGATCTGTGTGCGTTAATTCATGCACAACCACACTCTTGTGCTTCAGTTCGCATTCCGGCTTAACCAGGCGGTAGAAAGTATGCGCCGGCAAAATTGTTGAGCCGCGCAACTTGACAGCGCCTATCGAGATAATGGAGTCCTGTTTAAAATCCAGCCCGGTCAACTCCGTATCAAAGGCAACAAATTCCGCTTCCTTAATACCTCTGTTCAGCTCAAGTCTTTTCCTTAGATCCTGCTGCCCCTGCAGCCATTCCGGGAGTTCTGCGCTCGGCTGACCCAGCAGTCTTTTTATAAAAGAGGTCATGGCAGAATTTTGCCGCTCCAGTAATTGCCTTCTATTTCCTCATACAACCTTGCTGTTAACTGGAAAGACTCTTTCAGGGTTTTGCGCTCAAGGTTGGTCAGGATATCAGGATTGATAAAACTATCCGGCACTACTCCATCTTCGGCCTGACGCAACTGATTATGGATCAGCAGGGCGTTAAGGTAGCCGAAAGCCTGGGCCATATCTTCAGCGACCTTAAAATTATGCCTGGAATTTAACTCGTGCAGGCGGCCCATTGTTGAGCGTCGCATTACGCCTTTCTCAAGACCATAGATCCTGGCGCAGTCGACCAGGGGCTTTATGCCTTTTCGATAGAGATCCAGCTCATTTTTATGTTCACCGCCTTTTTCCACGACAAAGTCTTTGAAAAATCCCAGGGGTGGAGGCACCTGTAAGGTATCTGCCGCCAGGGCTTCCATGAGCCCCCGAAACTGGTTCGACCGGTTAATAAGGTACTGTCTCAGCGAATTTACTCTGTCGTGTTCTCCTCGTATGGCACGCATATCAAAAAAACCCATATCGCGCCCGGATCCAGCCTTGGTACCCCATTTTTTAAACTGCTCCTGCCAAAGAGATTCTCCCTGGATGTTTTCTTTTATCAAACACTGTTCCTTGCCGGTGAGATCACATGTCAACATGGAACTGTTCAGTATGCCGGTCAGAAGCTGGAAATAGTTATCTATCTGTTGCTGTTGTCCGGGCGAGGGAGCATCCTGATAGACAATACCCATTTTCACCCTGAAGCTTAAAGTCAGTTCATGCCTGCCGCCGCTGCCAATAAAGAAAAGCGAGTAAGGTACAGGACCGCTGCCTTTTTCTTCCTCAAAAATATCAATAACCGTATTGATTATCTTTTCCATCAGTTCGGTGATAAGGCCGGTAATATTATGCGGCCTGGCACCATGCCGCAGGAGCGAGGATACAGCTTTGTAGAACTTCGAGGCGGTATCCTCAAGTTCAGCAATAGTTTTAATC